>JBFYTD010000065.1:0-8138 GCA_041300885.1 Anaerolineae bacterium
CTGGCGCCGCCCTTCGAGGCGGCCGTGATCGAGAACCCGCTGCTGGAGCCGGTCTATCTCTTTGCCGGCGCGCAGCCGCCGGCCGAGCTGGAGGGCAAGTTCATCCTGGCCCAGCCCTGCCCGGTGGACGCCCTCCTGCAGCTTGGCCGGCAAGAGCTGCACGGCTTCGAGGTCGAGGTCATCCCCGCGCCCGGCCACGCCCACAACCAGATGATGATTGGCGCGCCGCAGGAGGGCGTCTGCTTCGCCGCCGACGCCTTCTTCCCGCCGGAAGTGCTGGACAAGTACGGCATCCCGTTCTATGTCGATATCGACCAGACCCTGGCTACGCTGGCTGCCCTGCCGGCGTTGCCCTATCGTGTATTTGCCCAGGGACACGGCGACGCCTACGACCGCGACAGCCTGGAGCAGGTGCTGGACTACAACATTGCGCGAGTCGAAACGATTCGCGACCTGGCGGGTGCAGCCCTGGCAACGCCTGCCGACGACAGCCAGGTGCTCCAGCATGTGGCCGACGCGCTGGGCCTGCGCATCGAGCAGCCGGCCATCTATTACCTGACCCGCACGACCATCCACGCCTGCCTCAACTCTCTGCGCCGGGCCGGGCTGGCCGAGTTGAGCCTGGTGGAGAATCGCCTGGTTTGGCAGACCACCAGCGCCAGGTGACTCATAGGTTCGCGGCCGTGCATGACGTAATCCGTGAAATCCGGCAATCCGTTTAATCCGTGATTCAGACCCTCTCATGTCTGCATCACGGATTGCCACGGATTAAAAGATTGCACGGAGCCGACAAGCGTACAGCCATGCATACGGTGCTCCGCAATCCGTGAAATCCGTGCAATCCGTCTAATCCGTGATTCAGACCCTCTCATGTCTATCTGGAACCTTGAAGCAACCCCCGATGCCTTGAATGCCATCTCGGCCAACACCATGGTCGAGCACCTGGGCATCGAATTTACCGCCATCGACGAGGGCAGCATCACAGCGCGCATGCCGGTCGACCAGCGCACGGTGCAGCCGGCTGGCCTGCTGCACGGCGGCGCATCGGTGGCGCTGGCCGAGACGCTGGGCAGCGTGGCGGCTACGCTGTGCGTCAACCCGGCCGAGACCACCTGCGTCGGCCTGGAGATCAACGCCAACCACATCCGCTCGGTGCGCAGCGGCTTCGTCACCGGCGTTGCCCGCCCCATCCACCTGGGCAACTCCACCCAGGTCTGGGATATCCGCATCCACGACGAGCAGGAGCGGCTGGTGTGCGTCTGCCGGCTGACCATGGCCGTGCTCAAACGCTAGACCGGTCGCACGCCAAGGCGCAAAGAACGCAAAGGTGGCAGAAGACACGGTTTCCATTCCTGTCAGGGGATTGGCCCAGCCCACCCGGCTGGACCGCGTCCTGCGCACGGTCTACCCCCAGGCCGGCCGGCAGGCGGTGCAGCGGCTGATCGGCGCGGGCCAGGTGGCGGTCAACGGCCAGACGGTGCGGCTCAGCTCGTGGCTGGTGCGCAACGGCGACCGGCTGGCGTTGCTGGCCGAGCCGCCGGACAAGCCGGCCCAGCTAGACGCGTTCGACGACGCATGGATCATCGCGCTGGAGGATGATCTGATCGCTGTGGACAAGCCGGCCGGGCTGCTCTCGGAGCCGGCGCGCGCGCCAGGGGCCGCCAACCTGTTGGACCTGGCCAGCGCGCGCTTCGGCCCATTGACCCTGTTCCATCGTTTGGATCGGGACACATCGGGCGTCGTGTTGCTAACCCTCGGCGGGCCGGTCAATCGCTACCTGGACGGAGCCTTCAAGGCTGGGGCGGTGCGGAAGGAGTACCTGGCCGTGGTGGCTGCGCCCAATCGGCTGGCCGGGCAAGGGGTGATCGACGCGCGGCTGGGCCGGCATCCCAGCCGCCGCGACATGATGGCTGTCGCAGAGCGGGGCGGCCAGCGCGCGGTTACCCGCTATGAGATCATCGCTGAGGACCAGGGGCTGCACTGGGTACGGCTGTGGCCGGAGACAGGGCGCACGCACCAACTGCGCGTCCACCTGGCCTCCCTGGGCGCGCCCATCATGGGCGATCGACTCTACAACCCCGCCTGGCAGCAGGCCGCGCGGCTGATGCTGCACGCCCACACGATCACGCTGCCGGCTGTGGACGCCTGGCCGGCGCGCAGCTTCATGGCGCCCCTGCCGGCCGATCTTCTCGCGCCGCCAGCCTGAACCCCGGCTGTGGCCGGTTAGTGCGCAGCCACCGTACATCGAACGCGTGCAAAGACCCCCAGAACAGGTTCGCTGGCTGGGCACAGCCCCGCCCGAGCAGGGGAAGCGCGGGGGGCCAAACACCGTGGGTGAAACGAGCAGGGCGGGAATTGGCGAATTCGGGCAAGAAGGGCTAGAATTGCCAATTGCGCAGTGGCTGGCTTGAGCCGGCGCTGCCGAGAAACTTGGAGGCATGCATGATTGCAGAGACTAAATCTGTCAGCCAACCCAAAACCGTGCGCGACTACCTCTCGATCAGCGCACGCGGCTTTCTGATGGGCTCGGCTGACGTCGTGCCGGGTGTATCCGGCGGCACCGTTGCCTTTGTCGTGGGCATCTACGAGGCGTTGATCGACGCAATCAACGCAGTCAATCTTGAATTCGCCCGTCGCTTGCTCAAAGGGCAATGGCGCGCTGCTTTCGCCGACTTCCCATGGCGATTCCTGTTGGCTCTGGGCATTGGCATTGGCGTAGCCGTGCTGACGATGGCCCATTTCCTGAGCTGGGCGCTCACGCACTATGAGACCCTGGTGTGGGGCTTCTTCTTTGGGCTGATCGTGGCCTCGATCATCGTGGTGCTGAAGCGCGTGCGGCATTGGACCCCTGCTGCTGTCGTCATGCTGCTAGCCTTTGCCGCTGCCATGTACTGGCTGGTTGGCATCACGCCGCACGAGATGCCGCACACGCCGTTGTTCCTGTTTCTCAGCGGCGCCGTGGCCATCTGCGCTATGATCCTGCCGGGCATCTCTGGCGCGTTTATCCTGGTGCTGCTGGGGCAGTATCATTACGTGCTGGAGGCGGTGGTCAACCAGGATTGGCCGACCTTGATTATCGTGGGTGCAGGCTGCGCGCTGGGTCTACTGTTCTTCGCACGCGTGCTGAAATGGCTGTTCAGCCACTACCACGACCTCACCGTGGCTGCGCTGATCGGCCTGATGATCGGCTCGCTGCGCAAGATCTGGCCCTGGAAGCTGACGCTCCAGTCAGAGATCGAACCTGATGGCAGCATCATCCCGCTGGTTCAGCAGAACATCCTGCCTACGCTCACGGTCGAGGCGTTTTTGGTGATTGGCCTGGCGCTCCTGGGCCTGATGCTGGTCGTCGGCATCGAGTGGCTGGCCGAGCGCGGCCAAAGCGCCGCCATGCAGCCGGTTGCAGAACCTATCGAGTAGGATTGCCCTTCCATGACCAACCTGGCCTTTCAGGACTACTACCCCGATCAGTGGAGCCACTGTTACGGCTGTGGCCGGCTCAATGAGCACGGCCTGCAGATCAAGAGCCGCTGGGACGGCGACGAGACGGTAGCGGTTTATACCCCGCGGCCCTACCACACGGCCATCCCCGGCTACGTCTATGGCGGACTGCTGGCTTCGCTGCTCGACTGCCACGGCACGGGGACGGCCGCGGCGGCGGCCTATCGCGCCGAAGGCCGGCCCATGGATAGCCAGCCGCCCTTGCGCTACGTCACCGCCTCGCTCAAGGTGGACTATCTGCGGCCGACACCGCTAGGACCGCCGCTGGAGCTGCGCGGCCGGGTTACAGAGATCAAAGGCCGCAAGGTTGTGGTGCAAATCAGCCTCTCAGCCGAGGGGGTAGAGTGCGTGCGAGGTGAAGTGGTAGCGGTGCAGATGCCGGAAAGCTTTCTGGGGGTGTGATGCCACCAGAAACGACATTTCTTCGGAAGAAATGTCATTTCTGCTTGCTACCGGGGCCGCAGAATCTCCCCCACGCGCCGCCGGCTCGACTCAGGCAGCAGCGTGCGAGCGGGCGTGGCATACGGTCCCTGCTTGAAGAGATCCCAGTAATTGCGTTGGTTGACATGGCCCTGGGAGAATATCGCCTGCCCACCCGCGCCGGCCGCGCGGGCGATGTCGATGCGCCGGGCGATCACGTCGAAGTCGTCGTAGTTGGCGATGATCCCCGCCACCACGTGCTCCCCGCCGGCCCGCGCCACGAAATCCTCCACCAGCGCTTGGTACTGCCCGTCGTCGGTTATGATGCTGGCCAGGTAGAACATGGGACAGATCAGATCGGCAATCTCCTCCTGCACCCAGCCCACCGAGTCCTGGCAGAAGCCATCGTAGCCATCGCCGGCGTTCCACCACTCCCACGTCTCCAGATAGACCGGCCAAACTGCGGCGCTGAGCGTCAGGCCTGGCTTGACGCGCTGGATGCCGTCGTAGAGGCGGCCAACCAGTTGGCTGACCTGGCGGCGCTGCCACTCTTTGCGGTCAATGCTGGGATCCAGCGCCTGAGCCTGGGCCACAGCCTCCAGCGTCAGCGGATCGCGCGAATACTCCCAGCCGGGATAGCGCACGTAGTCCAGATGCAGGCCGTCCACGTAGTAGCGGGACGCGATGTCGTAGCCGACGGCCGCAATGTGGTCCTGCACAGCCTGGTGGCCCGGGTTGGACCAGAGATAGTGGCTGTTGAGCTGCATCGGCTGCTGCTGGCGATCCCAGACCAGCCACTGGTCGCCGTGCAGGCGATTGAAGCGCAGGAACATCGGCTCCGGCTCGACCGGCGGCGGGGGCGTCTCGCCCAGCCAGGCGGGGTAAACGTTGACCCAGGCATGCAGCTCCAGCCCGTGCGCGTGGGCTTCCTCCACGGCAACGGCGAGCGGGTCCCAGCCGGGGTCATTGCCCAGCGCGCCGCCGTTCAGCCGCGCCATCCAGGGCTCCAGACCAGAGGCATAGCAGGCGTCGGCGTTGCCCCGTACCTGGAAGAACAGCGCGTTGAAGTTGGCGCCCGCGGCCTTGTCAGCCAGCCGGCGGATGTCGTCGGGGGTGGTGAACTCCCAGCGGTTGACCCACAGCGCACGGGTTTCTACCGGCCGATTCAGCCAGCCAGCCTGGCGGCTAACATCGGCTGGCTCCGGCGCGGGCTCTGGGGAACGTCCAGGCTGCGGCTGATCTGCGGCCAGCCAGAGGTCGTGTCCGTCGAGAGAGGTTGCGTCGAAGTTGGTGTCCATGATCTCTCCTCGTTCGATGCCGTGCTTGTTGTAGCGCAATCCGCCGGATTGCGAGGGTAACACAGCCAAGACGCAATCCAGCGGATTGCGCTACTGCTGCTCGGTCGAGGCCGCGTCCGGCGCGTCGACTTGCATGATCCAGCGCTGGTAGATCTCCTCAACCTCCGGGCCGCCCAGTTCGACAGCCAGGGCGAGAAAATCGGCAGGTGTCGCCTCGCGGAAGCGGTAGCGCTCCGCATAGGTGCGCAACAGCGCCAGGTATGCCTCTTCTCCCAGGGCCTCGCGCAAGGCATGGTGGAAAAGGGCCGCCTTGGCGTAGACGATGGTCTCGTAGTTGCCGCCGTCAAAGGCGCCGACCGGTTGGTCGACGACCGCATCCAGACCGCGCTGACGAGTCACTTCGTAGGCCGCCAGCCAACGCCGCTGCGCCAGCCGGTCGGCGAAGCGCTGGCCGTTGACCCGCTGCACGTAGAAGTAGGTGGAGAATTCGGCCAAGCCCTCGTCCAGCCAGGGGGCGTTGACCGCGTCGTTGCCCACCATGTTGTACCACCACTGGTGCGCCACCTCGTGAGCAACCCGGTTCTCCAGCTCGTTGGCGTAGTCACGATAGAGCTGAAAACCCAACTCGATCAACCCGGCATACTCCATGCCGCGGAACTCCAGCGGGCCGGCGACCATATCCAACTCGGCGTAGGGATAGGGGCCAAACAGCTTATCGTAGACGCGCAGCGCGGCCGCAGCGTATTCGGCCGTCGCGCGGCCGGTTGCCTCGTCGCCCAGACGATACCAGGAGTTGACACGTACGTCGTTGGCGTAGGTCTCGGCCAGGCCGTATTGGTCGCTGATGAACATGGCGAACTCGCGCGCCGGGCCGCTGACCATGCGCCAGGACCTCCAGGCCGGGTGGGCTGCTGCCTCGTCGCCCTCCGGCGCTGACACATCCTGCACACCAAGAGTCGAGCCGGTGGCCGCAACCACGTAGTTGGCCGGCACGGTAGCCGTAACCTGGTAGGTAGCGGCGGGCGAGTAGGTCGAGTCTCCCTGCAACATGCTGATGTCCAGCCGCCAGCCTTCGGGCACGTTCGCGTCCCGCACCGCCAGCATGGGGTAGAAGACGGGCAGGGCCAGCACGCCGCCGCTGGCGCCGATCAAGTGATAGCGCTCGTCGTCCCAGACCGGGGGACGCAAGCGCCACTGCAGGCCGATGGTCACCGCCTCGCCCGGTTGGGTGGCGTTTGGTGGCACGACCACGCGCACCGCCGTGTCGTTGGCGTGATAGTCGAAGGGCGCGCCCGCGCCGTTGACGGTAGCCAGGCTGACGCTCATGCTGCCGCCGTAGTAGTTCAGGTTGGGGTAGAGACGGAAAAAGTACTCGGGCAGCAGGCTGCCGTCAGGTTCGGGGGGGATGGTCAGGGTCAGCCGGCCGGTCACCAGCGGCGCCGCGGGATCGACCTGGACTTCCATGCGGTAGTCGGGCAGCGGAGGCAGATCATCCAACAAGGCGCGTTGGCTGGGGGCCATAGCCTGCCGGTAGATGGCCAGCGGGTCGGCCGGCTGGCCGCTGCGGCCAAAGGTTGGCAGCGCAGGCAGCCCGGCGCAGGCGGCCAGCAGCCAGGGTAGAGTGAGGAGGATCAACAGGTTGCGAAAACGGCTCCACATAGTTAAACAAACCCCGCAATGCTCTATAACACAGACAACCAACACGACGGTGCAAGTATAACATCGCTTGACCGCAGGGGCAAACGCATTCACATCGCGTTTTGCAAAAGGGGCAAAAACCGCAGGCCGCCCCGCTGCGCAGCGATAACTTGGCCAACCGCCCCGATTGCCGCAATCCCCCCATCTTGTGGTAAAATGCCGCACAGCATCCTACGAACACGTGACCGAACGAACCCACGACCCAACGAAAGCACGACTTACCGATGCACCTATCTACCGCCGACGTCGAACACATCGCCGAGCTGGCCAAGCTGGCCTTGACGCCCGACGAGATCGAGCAGTACCGACGCCAGTTATCCGCCATCCTGGAGCACTTTGAGACCCTCCAGCAGGTCGATACCTCCAGCGTGCCGCCCACGGCCAGCGTGCTGCCTCTGCGCACCGTCATGCGCGCCGACCAGGTGCGCCCCAGCCTGCCCACCGAAGACGCCCTGGCCAACGCGCCCGACCGTCAAGACGGCTTCTTCCGCGTGCGGGCGGTGTTTGGCGAGGAGTAGGCAGGTAGACAAGTACACAAGTAGGCAAGTAGACAAGGAAGGTAGATTGGTAGAGTGGTAGATTGGTGAACTGGTCGGTCACTTGACACTCGACAACTGGCACCTGACACCTGATACGTGCCACCTGACACTTGACCCCTTGACACTGATCCCTGGAGCCCAACGCGTGTCTGATGAACTGTTTCGCTTGACCATCCATGAGGCAGCGGCGTTGCTGCGGCGGCGCGAGGTTTCGTCTGTGGAGCTGACGCAGGCAGTGCTGGAGCGTATCTACGCCGTCGATAATGCGGTCAAGGCTTATCTGAGCCTCCTGCCGGAGGCGGCGCTGGAGAGCGCGGCCGCGGCCGATCGCGCCTTCGACGCGGCTGACGACCCGGCCGGCCTGCCGGCGCTGCTGGGCATCCCGCTGGCCATCAAGGATGTGATCCTGGTCGAAGGCGCACCGGCTACTTGCGGCTCGAAGATGCTGGAGGAATTCGTGCCGCCCTTCGAGGCCACGGTAATCGGCAAGCTACGCGCGGCCGGCGCAGTGTTGCTAGGCAAGACCAACACCGACGAGTTTGCCATGGGCTCGTCCACCGAGAACTCGGCCTATTTCACCACCCGCAACCCGTGGGACCTGAGCCGCGTGCCGGGCGGGTCCAGCGGCGGCAGCGCGGCGGCCGTGGCGGCCGACGAATGCCTCGGCGCGCTGGGTAGTGACACC
>JBFYTD010000509.1:0-2859 GCA_041300885.1 Anaerolineae bacterium
GCGCAAAGTCCGGCGAGTCCGCCACCAGCACCTTGTCCGCGCCGTACTCCACCGCCTCCTGGGCCAGACCGGCAACGCCCTGCCCGGCGACGAAAGCGACAGCCTGCGTCCCGAGCTTATCCGCCAGCTCGCGCGCCTTGCCGAGGATTTCCCAGGAGACAGGCTTGGCCGCGCCCTGATATTGGTCGACGTATACCAGAATGCTCATGCTCCCCTCCTCCTAGCGTAAGTTTTGCGCAACCAGACGCCTAATCGCTTAGGCGCTGTCAAAATGATCATTTGCTGGGAAGGGCAAGGCCAGCTGGCAGCCCGGTCTGTCCGACAAGCGGATTACCACCCCGGCAAAGCAACTCAGCGAGCTGAAACGCACGCGCTCCCCGCCGGAGCGGCGCTCCACCGTGGCCGGACTATTGGCGGCCACGCGGACCAGGCGTTTCGGGCTGGCAAGGGCCATCTCGAACCGCCGGGTCGTCTGTTCGAGATGCTCGCGCACCCAGTGGTCAGCCCAGCGCACGAAGTTGGCGGCGAAGACGGTAAGTAACACTTGGATCTCGATGCCAGCCAGGCTGTGGCTCATCAGGTGCTGCACCTTAAAAGTCGTCTTCTCTTCCTTGTTGCCGGCTTCGATGATCTGCCGGCCGTTGTAGGCGTGAAACCACTCGGCCAGATTCGGGCCCGTCGCCGGCACTTGATCCTGGTAACGGATCAGGACCGCTTGGCGCTCGCCTTGTGGCGTATGAAAGCGCTCCAGGCCGACGAGCAACGGATAGGGACAGGTGTTGCTCTGGTAATTGGGCCACGCGACCATCTCGGCGTTCTTGCCGACGCGGGTCCAGGGGGTTGTCGGTGTCACTCGGCTCCGCAAGCTGGCCAGCACGGCCGGGTTGCCGGACTTGGTTTCGACGTCATAGCCGAGTTCGATCAACTCAGTCAGGTTCTCGCCGCTGCTGAAACCCGCATCCATGCGCATCTTACAGCGCGGCGGGTGGCTTTGCTCGGCGTTTTCCTGGCAGAAGCGTGCGTAACGCGCCTGCAAGCGCTGCAACTCAACCTGCTGCACGGCCAGTGCCTGCTGGCTACGCTGCCGCTGCTGCTGCATGACGGCATGCGCGTTCGCCACGCGCTGGCGGGCGTGACTCAGCTGGCGATACCAGCCGGCCACCTGCTTGCGCAGCCGGTTCAGCCGACTGTAGGGTCCGGCTTGACGGGCTGACGCTGGTCGGCTGACCAGTTGTGCCATCTGTGCCTCGGCCGCCTGGATCTGCTGCCCGAGGTGCTCGCAACGGGCCAGTTGGACGCTTAGCCGCGGCGGCACCTGATGCAGGCTTGCTTGCAAGCTGGCGATGTTCTGCTCGCAAGTGGCGATGCGTTGCGCCAGCAGTTCCGTGCGACGACGCGGATGGCAGCCCAGGCGGCGCTCGGCCTCGCCCACCAAGTCCAACAGGCACGGGGCGGACAGCGTATCGCCTGGATGCTGCCGGGCATACAGCCACTGCCGGCCAAACAGGCGGGTCTGCAAGCAGATTTCGGCCAATTGGTAACCCAGCCGAATCTCGCCGTCCATGTAGCCAAAGGTGGCTCCCGGAAAGGTTTGGCTGGTCGAACTGACCGGTCGGCCCGTCAAGTCGGCATCCAGGACCAACGTTTCGTCCCGTTGATGCAGATCGCGGACGGCGCGGTCCAGGAACGCCTGCCCCATTGTGTCGAGGGCGGCTTGGAGGGCCGCAACCGTGTCCGGCGTGCAGGCCGCCAACGTCCGGCTGACGCCACTAGCGTCCGCCATCGTGTGGACCTGCCAGGCTTGCGCCACCTCGCTATCCCGCGCCAGCGGCGCAGGCCCTTCGCTCAGGTCTGAGAGGTGCTCGATGCCGGACAGCAAGCCGATGGCCAACTCGACGAGCTTTTCGTGCGGTGCACGCACCAACGTCTTCTGGTCAATGGGCAGGGCCGCCAGGCGTTTGGTAAACCCAAGGCTGCGTGCGAAGTGGCCCCAGGCGACCAGCATGGCATGCTGTGTCGGGTGGGGCGGTTCCGTTGTCAAAGTGCTGGCATCTGGGTTCATGGCACGCCTCCTCAGCGAAGGCTAACCAGGACCACCTCAGATGCCAAGTGATGATTTTTGTTAGCCCGAAAGCGATTCGGGCTCTGGTTGCGCAAAACTTACGCTAGGGCAGGCCTTGCCGAGACATTGCACACGATTATACGCCCGCAATCCACCGGTGTCAAAAGCATTCCGTGGCTTTCGGGTATTATATACACATTATCATTTATAAATTTGACAATCTATGTAACCCACCGTAGACTCCTCGCATCTGAGAACAAACCGAAATGGATAGGAGAGGATAAGATGGCTCATCAACTTCCGAATTTGCCTTACGCTTTCGACGCTTTGGAGCCCTACATCGATGCGACCACGATGCAAATCCACCACGACAAGCACCACGCCGCCTACCTGACGAACCTGAATAAGGCGATAGAGGGGTCCGAGTATGAGGGCATGCCCGTAGAGCAACTGCTCCGCAACATCGACAGCGTGCACGAAAACATTCGCACGACGGTGCGGAACAACGGCGGCGGGTTCCTGAACCACAACCTTTTCTGGAACATTATGGCGCCGAATGCGGGCGGCCAGCCAAGCGGGGAGCTCCTTGCGGCGATCAATCAGCATTTCAAGAGCTTCGACGATTGGAAGCAGCAACTGACAACTGCGGCCATGACGCGCTTCGGGCAATGGTGGCGGCGCAGCAGGCGCGGCGGCTACGCCTTTGCCGAGGGTGCACAGCTGCATGGTGCCGCGCCCGAGCGGCATTGGGTCAGGGAGTCGCGGCGCAGCCTGCTATGGGGAGCGTGGATTCCGCT
>JBFYTD010000510.1:0-2858 GCA_041300885.1 Anaerolineae bacterium
TGCGCGTCAACCCGTCGGGGCAGGTATTGGACCCGAAACCGATGCCGATCTACAACGCCCTACCGATCACCGGCCAGTGGGCGGTGGCCAACGACGGAGCGAACTGGGTTGTGGCCTTCTGGGGCACGGCCGCCAGCGGCGACCTGATGGCCTTGCGCATCTCACCCGAAGGCGTGGTGCTGGACGCGCCAACCCGTTCGCTGGTGCCCGCCACCTACTACATGCGCTTCAATCTCAAGCTGGCCTGCGCGGGTGGTTCCTGTCTGGCCACGTTCAACGAGGGCGATGGCACGGGCGCGGTGCGCTTCGACAGCAACCTCAACGTGCTGGGCGGCGGACTGTTCACGCTGCTGCCTGTGCCGGCGGCCAGCCTGGTCTCCAACGGCAGCCAGTACTACATCGTCTGGCAGCAGCAACAGCCCGATTTTACCCAGGCTGTCATGGGCTCGCGTGTCAGCGCGGCCGGCCAGAAGCTGGACGGCAACGGCATCGACATCTCCGGCCTCTCCTATCCTGATGCCAACACAACCATCGACCTGGCCTGGGACGGCAGCCATTGGAAGGCGACGTGGGGCTACAGCGGCGTCCTGCGGCTGGCGCGGGTCAGCGCAGCCGGACAGGTGCTGGATACCGGCGGCGTGGCCGTGCCTGGCCCCGCCGCCGGTCAGACTGCGGCCACCTCGGCCGGCGGCCTGCAGGTCGTCTGGACCAGCTACGTCAACAGCGACAACGACATCACCACCGCGGTCATTTCCTCTGGCAACGCGGCTGGGCCGAATCGCGTTGCGTCCACCGGCGCGCCGATGCAACTGCGCGCCGACGTGGCGGCTGGCAACAACGGCTACATGCTGGTCTACCAGAGCAACATCTCCGGCCAGGCGCGCATCCTGGCCCAGCCGCTGGACGCGGCCGGCGACCCCTTGACCACGGAGCCGGTGGAGCTGGCCACCGGCCCCTTCATCAACGGCCCTGAGGCGCCGGCGGTGGCCTGGAACGGCTCGCTCTACCTGGTGACGTGGGGTACCAGCAGCGGCGTCGTGGCCCAGCGCTTGCAGGCCGACGGCGTGAAGATCGACGCTGCCCCCTTCCAGGTCATGGCGCAGAGCTTCGGCCCCCCGGACACAGCCGCGGTGGGCGACACTTTCCTGGTAGTGGGACGCCGGTACGCCGGCACGCCCCAGTTCATCTCCGCTGTCGGCGCGCGCGTGCGCGGCAGCGACGGCGTCGTGCTGGACACGTCGCCGGTATGGCTGGGCGGGGGATACGTCAGCCGGCCGCCGGCGGTGGTCGAATTGGGCGGACGCTGGCTGGTCGCCTGGCACAGCAACTGGAGTCACGACAACTCCAACGCGGAAACGGCGGGCGTTTTCATGAACAGCAGCGGGACGCTGACCGCGTCGTTCGGACTGCACGGCACCTTCTCCACGGCCGGCGGCAACGGCATCTTCGAGATCGGGCTGGCGTCCAACGGTACGACCGCGCTGCTGGTGCAGTCGCAGGAGCTGACCTCCGGCGTGGAGACCGATCTGCTGGCGCGCACCATCGACGTCAACGGCAACGTCAGCGCCATGACCAACCTGACGCCGTGGATCGGCAACCAGTACCGGCCGCGCGCGGCCTGGGATGGCAGCCACTTCGTCGTGGTCTACCAGGAGCAGCGCAACCGCTTTGCGCCGCTGACCCTGGACCAGCTCGACGCCACCAGCGACCTGTTCGGCATGCGCATCGACGCCAACCGGACGGTGCTGGATCCCAAGGGCTTCCTGTTTTCCAATTCACGGCTGGCCGAATACGCTCCCACCGTCGCCAGCAGTGGCGGCGTCAGCCTGCTGGCTGCATCGCTGATGCGCAATGAGACGCCGCTGGCCAACTACCGCATCGGCTACCAGCAGCTTGGCGTTGGGGGTAACCGCTGGCCGGTGGCTGTGGCCGCGGGCAGTCCGGCAGCCGGCAACGTGCCGCTGGCCGTCAACTTCAGCTCGGCCGGCTCCAGCGACCCCGACGGCAGCATTGCCTCTTATCTGTGGGAGTTCGGCGACGGCGCCACATCGACCGCGCCAAACCCCAGCCACACCTTCACCGTTCCCGGCCAATACGTCGCGCTGCTGACCGTCACCGATAACCAGGGCGCCAGCACGAGGAACACCGTCCAGGTTGACGCCACTGCGCCCAACCAACTGCCGGTGGCCATGGCCTGGGCCAACACCTACGGCGGCCCTGCGCCGCTGGACGTGACCGTCTATGCCCGCGGCAGCTATGACCCCGACGGCAGCGTCGGCAACGTGCAGTGGAACTTCGGCGATGGCAACGTCTACTGGGGCGCGACCAACTACAACACCTTCCAGCAGCCGGGCGTCTACAACGTCGTGGTGACGGTTTGGGACAACCGCGGCGCCAGCGACACGGCCAGCCTGACCATCATCGTCACGGCCAGCGGCCAGCCCAAGGCGGGCGACCTGAACGGTGACGGCCAAGTGACCGTGGCCGATGTCAGCCTGGCCGGCGCGGCCTGGAACAGCGCGCCGGGCGGCGCGACCTGGGACCCCCGCCTGGATCGCAACGGCGACTGGCGCATTGACGTGGGCGAGGTGCAGTGGATCGCGGCGCGCTGGGGAACGTAACCCCGGCAAACAGCGCCCACTAATGCCCTTATCCAGGGATTGGATGAAGCTTAAGAATTTATGCCGGTAATCGTCACGCTCTGCGCCACGAAGGTGGGAATCCAGCGCCTGGCAGACTGGATTCCCACCTTCGTGGGAATGACAGGCAGTGCCGGTTTAATTTCTTAACTTTCATGCAATCCCTGGCTGACCCTGAGAAGCGCCCTCAGGCGCTGGGATTGCGTCTGCCTAGCCCTG
>JBFYTD010000511.1:0-2852 GCA_041300885.1 Anaerolineae bacterium
CCGGGCACCGAATGCAGCGGCCCCAGCTCGGCTTCGATCAGCGCCCGGGTCTCGGCCGAACTGACCACGGACTCTTGCTGGAAATCGGCCACGCTGCCCAGCGGCATCAGCTCAATGAAGCGAATGTGCCAGGGACGGTCGATACTCAGCCGAGCCAACGCCACCACTTCGTCCTCGTTGAAGCCGCGGGTGACGACGGCGTTCAGCTTCAGCGGGCTGATCTGGGCCGCCTCGGCTGCAGCAATGCCGTCCCACACCCGCCGCAGATCGCCCCAGCGAGTAATGCGGCGGAACTTGGCCGCGTCCAGCGTGTCGATGCTGACGTTCAGGCCGCGCAAGCCGGCCCGGGCCAGCGGTTCGGCCAGCTCGGCCAGCAGCAGGCCGTTGGTGGTCATGGCCACCTGCCGGATGCCGGGCGTGGCCGCAATGGCCCGCACCAGCTCGACCATGCCGGGCCGGATGGTGGGCTCGCCGCCGGTCAGCCGGATCTTGCTGACGCCCAGCTCGGCGGCGGCTCGCACAATGGCGAGGATCTCGTCGTCTTGCAGCAGCTCAGCCCGCGGCAGAAAGCGCATGTCCTCGGGCATACAGTAGACGCAGCGCAGGTTGCACGCGTCGGTCAGCGAGATGCGCAGGTAGTCGATACGCCGTCCGTAGCTATCCTGTAAGGGACGCAAGGGATGCGACGAGTCGTGGTAGTCGGGCGGCTGCCCAAGGGCCAGCTCGCCGGCGAGGAGGTCAATCGGCGACCACATGACGTGAGATCCTCTGTCCTCGTTGGTCATTCCCGTGAAGACGGGAATCTAGTCTGGCAAGCGCTGGATTCCCGTCTTCACGGGAATGACGGAAAAACTTACAGCAGTGACCGTTAAACTAGGCCGGAAGAGCGTCGAAATGCAAGGGAATAGCGGCCCGCTGCGGCCTGGCAGATGCCAGAGGAACTTGCGGCAAAGCGCCCTCAGCCGGTTGAACGCCCACCCGATAGGCGCAGCGGCAGCCGCCTTCGGCCAGCCGGTTGACCGGCACCGGCGGCGCGCCCAGCAAGGTGCTGATCAGCCGCAGGTCCATGGCGCAGAGCTCGCGGTGCTGCTCGGATACGCCGGAGTACGGGCAGTTGAGCGTGTATAACACGAAGGCGTCGCTCTGGCGCTCGTAACGAGCCAGATAGCCGCGCTGGTTGAGGAACGCCACCGTCAACTCGACGCGCTGCTCCAGGGTGGCGTCGTCCGGCATGGGCGGCGCCTGGCGAGCCTCGCTGTCGGCCATGCGCTCCAGCATGCCCTGCAACTGATCGGCCGGCAACAGCCCTTTGATCTCATCCAGCATGCGCATGGCCAGCGACTCGTGGTTGCGAGGAAAGTGGACGTTGGCCGCTTCGGTCAGCGCGTAGACCTGCAAAGGCCGGCCTACCGTGCCGTGCCGCCGCACGCGCGGTGAACAGATCAGATTCTCGCCTTGCAGCACGTCCAAATGATGGCGTACAGAAACCGGAGCCATCTCCAGCTTGCGAGCCAGCTCCGCCACGGTCACGTCGCCCTGTTCTTTCATTATCTCTAGGATACGATAACGCGTTGTCTGCACACAAGGTCTCTCTTACTCACGGTCAGCTTAGCAAAAACACCGCTACGGTGGCCGATTGTAGCACAAGCACATGGGGCTGTCAATTCTTCTCAAATCCTTTAGAGAAATTAGGGGCGGTGAAAATTTGCACCGCATCTGGTTTCAAGGTAGAATGAACTGCCGTTGTACGGCGGGTGTACTTGGCTCGCCCCGCTGGCTCAGTGATAGGAAAAACCCCCTGGTTCGCTATGGAAACAATCACTGTCCCCTCTGAAAATCCGATGGTTAGCCCAGTTGCTGAAATCAAGCAGATCTCCGTCGCCGCCGACGAAGATGTGAGCGCTGTCAACGCGCTGCTGGCCGATGGGTGGAAGCTGCTGCATGTTGGCCATACCGGCCAGCACACCGTTTACGTGCTGGGCAGACCCACCCAGACCGCCAAGCGCCGCACCGGCTTTACTCCCTAAACTGAGCGCACATAGAAACCGGGAGTTTTCGTGTGCGCTTCATGCTCAATCAGTACGGTACAAACTCCCGGTTTCTTGAGGGCACAGTTTAGTAGTGCACCTTCAAGCTCAGGCGCCAGACCCGATTGCAAGCACACAAGCCTCACTCAGTGCCCGGCGCCTCCGAAGTCACTCCGCAGAAGCTCGAAAGGACGGAGCGATGGCAGAACTACCCCAGGGCGCAGCAGCCGTGCCCGAAGACGTGCAGTCCAATGTGCTGCTGACCACTGTAGACTGGATCTACAACACCGGTCGCACCTTTTCCTTGTGGCCCATGACCTTTGGCCTGGCCTGCTGCGCGATCGAGTTCATCGTTGCCGGCACGGCTCGCTACGATCTCTCGCGCTTCGGCATGGAGGTCATCCGCCCTTCACCACGGCAATGCGACCTGTTGCTGGTGTCCGGCACGGTGACCAAGAAGATGGTGGTGCCGATCGTGCGGCTGTACAACCAGATGGCTGAACCGCGCTACGTGGTCAGCATGGGCGCGTGCGCCACAGGCGGCGGCCCGTTCAAAGAAGGCTACAACGTGGTGTCGGGCATCGACAAGTTCCTCCCGGTCGATGTTTACGTACCGGGCTGCCCCCCCACGCCCGAAGCGCTGCTGAACGGCTTCATCACCTTGCAACAGAAGATAAAGAAGCAATCTGTGCGTACCGTGCCGTGGTACCGCAAGGATTACACCGGCGAGGTGCCGATCCCTGCGCTGGGACCGGACATCTTCGGCACGGCCCCGGACGACATGAAGCGCGTTCGTGAGATCAACCTGCAACGGACCATGGCTGC
>JBFYTD010000512.1:0-2843 GCA_041300885.1 Anaerolineae bacterium
CGCGCAGGCTGCCGCCACCATCGACCACTGTGACGAAGATATTGTGGTCCCCGCCATCGCAACGTTGGGAGTCGGAACCTACAGGTCGCAGTTGGAAGCTCACCAGAGCGTAGCCTCCAGCCTGGGCAGGCGCTTGGGTTGGCTGAACAGCCGGCGCGGCTGTGGGCTGCGTAGCCGGCGCAGCAGTCGGACGCGGGGGCTGCGTCGGCGCTGCCGGAATGTTGGCTGCCACGGCGACACCATCCAGGGGGCCGGTCACATCCACCACCGATGCGGCTACCCAGCCCTCGTTGCCGTTAGACAGCAGTACCTGCCACCAGGTTTGATCGCCGTTGCGGCCCAGGATATCCACCGGCTGGCCGGGCTGCAACTGGCCGACCACGGGATAGACCGTGCCCGGCCCGCCGCGCACGTTGATGGCCGAGGCGGAAGAAGCCTGCGGCTGCGCCAGCGGCGTCGCCGTGGCTGTGGCTGTCGGCTCTGGCGCAGCGGTCGAGGTGGGCGTGGCCGTCGGCTCCGGCGTCTCGGTGGGCGGCACGGGGGTCTCGGTGGCAGTCGGCAAGGGCGTCGCTGTCGGCGCCATGGCCACGGCTGCCGGCACGCCGGAGCTGGCGCCCTCGCGCGCCAGGAAATCCCCAGCCATGCGGCTGACCGGTCCCAGCGCCTTGGCTAGTGCGACCAACTCGACCGTGGTGCGGGTGTCCTGGCCCTCGGCGATGTAGGATTCAGCCAGGGCCAACACTGACTGTCCCGGGTTGGGCAGGCTGAGCGGCGCGAGCGCTATTTGGGCGGCTTCAAGGTCTTCGCTCGCGCCGAACTGCTGCGCGATGGCCACGATGGCGGCGTTGCGCTGCTCGGCGGTTTGCGGTTGTGTGCTGGGGTTTGACCTGGATCCACAGCCGCTCAGCAGGGCTGTCGTCGTCAGGAGGACAAACACGGCAACGCGGGCTATCTTGATGGATGCAAGTGCGCTGCGCTGTATAGGGGGTTTTACCATAGAGTTTTGTAACCGTTCGGTCGCCAGGTTCCAACGCCGGCAGGCGTTTTTGCAGGGGTCCAGCGCCTTTGGTTGTAACATAGAGAAGGGAATCGGACCGCAGGCGGCCAATTCCCTTTTCGCGTTCTTCAAACTTAGCTAAATCTTCGACTGGACGTATAATGGCAGCGTTTGCGGCTGACAAGCCGTCCTATCGAGTGCCGAAGGTGGGAATCGAACCCACATGAGCGTAATGCTCAACGGTTTTTGAGACCGTCGCGTCTGCCTGTTCCGCCACTTCGGCAGTGACCAATGCGGCTAGTATAGCCGAACATGACAGTTTCGCCAAATTCGCGTTTTGCGCCCTTTTGCGGCGATTCAGGCGCCGGGCACTGGGCGTCCAGTCGAGTTGCACAAGCACAGACCTATTGTTGCCTGAGGAAACCCTAGTGCCCGGCGCCTACGACCCTATGGATGAACAAGCTCTGATCGACGCCGCCTGCCGGGGAGAGCTCGCGGCATTCAACCGCCTGGTGCTCACCTACCAGAGCATGACCTACAACCTGGCCTACCGGATTCTGGGCAACGCCGAGGGCGCGGAGGATGCCGCGCAGGAAGCCTTCATCAAGGCCTATCGCAACCTGAACCAGTATCGGGGCGGATCCTTTAAGGCCTGGCTGCTGCGCATCGTCACCAACGTCTGCTACGACCAACTGCGCCACGTGCAGCGCCGGCCGGCCAGCTCGCTGGAAGACCTGGCGGTGGACCCGGAGCACGCCGGCAAGCTGGTGGACCACGCCGAGCAGCCCGGGGACTACGCCCTGCGCCAGGAGCTGAGCCAGGTGATCCAACGCGGCATCGAGCAGTTGCCGGCCGAACAGCGTATGGTGCTGACGCTGTCCGACGTGGAGGGGTTGAGTTACGAGGAGATCGCTGCGGTGATGGATACCTCGCTGGGCACGGTCAAGTCACGTCTCAGCCGCGCGCGGGCCAAGTTGCGCGATTTCCTGCTGGAGCAGCAGGAACTTTTGCCGAAACGCTATCGTCTAAAAGCCGATGAATAGCGATGGGTAGCACCAGATTTCGGAAGTTGCCATCTGTGACGAGCGGATGATCTTCCCTGCTGAGCCGCCACCCTGCTGAGACCGGCAACTTCCGAAATCTTCACAACCATCCCAACCTTCCATCCCATGATCATCCACCCACCCAACGACGCCATCGACGACGATCTGCTGTCCAGCTTTCTGGACGGTCAACTGCTGCCCCAGGACCGGCGCCGGGTCGAGGCTGCCCTGGCCAGCGACGCCGCGTTGGCCGCCTCGTTGGCTACGCTGCGCTACACAAAGACGCTGCTGGCAGCCGCGCCGCGCGTGCCTGCTCCGCGGCCTTTCACGCTGACCGAGGCCATGCTGGGCCAGACGAGACAGCGGCGCAACTGGCTGAGTTGGCTGCAGCCGGCCACCCTGCGCGGCGCGGCCGCCTTGGCGGCTGTGATGTTGCTGGTGCTGCTGGTGGGCGACGTGGGCGTGCGCACGCAGGTTCTACCCGCGCCGCAGAACGCACAGGTTCAGCCGGAGCTGGGCGGCCTGACGGCGGACCAGGGCGACCCGACTGCCATCATCGCCAAGGCGCCCACCGAGGCTGCGACATCTGCGCCCGGCTTCCTGGGCCTGCCGCCGGCGCTGCTGCTGACCTTGCAGATCGGCCTGGCCGTGCTGGTCGTGCTGCTGCTGGCGGGGGCCTGGCAGCTCAGCCGGGCGCCGTAGCCACGTATTGCTCGGGCCGGTCTTCGCTCCGCCAGCTCGGGCCGGTCTCCTGACCGTGCCCGTCCGGGTGCGATGTGGCCAGGCGTGGCTCGGTCGGGAGA
>JBFYTD010000513.1:0-3250 GCA_041300885.1 Anaerolineae bacterium
CGGCGCCAACGCGCTCATCACCTCAAGATGCCCCATCAGGCAAGCGTCCATGCCGATGATCTCCAGCTTGTCCACGCCCGCGCGGGCGCGAATCTGGTCGAAGGCGTAGTCGATCTGCTCCAGGAACATGTGGTTGCCCAGCGCGCTGCCCAGGGGTGAGCGGCTGATGCTGGCCGGCGCGCCGCCCTGGTCGGGATCGCTCCAGCCGCCCGGCCAGCCCATGCCGTGGTCCGACATGATCAGCACGTACTTGTCGGCCGGGTAGGTCTCCATGGCCCACGCGGCAAAGTCAATCAGCGACTCGGGGCTGGCCATGTTGACCTCCCCCAGGTTCTGCACCAGCCGCGAGCCAAGCCGCTGCAGGTCGTTGTCGCGCGTCACGAAATAGCGCCGGGTGTCGGTCCAGTCGCCATCGCCCCGAAAGCCGCCGCGGAAACGGTCCATCTGGGCCACGATGTTGACCCGGTCGCTGGAGCCGACCAGCTCAGCTTCGTTCAAATCGACATAAATGTCCTGCTCCAGAACCTTGTCGTCGGCATTCATGTAGAGCATCACGGTCCAGGTTTGGCCGGATGTGGTCTGCGAGCCGCCGGTCAGGTTGACGGGCCGGGTGGGCAAAGGGGTCGGCCAGGAAGAGGCCGCCGACGATGAGCATCAAGGGGGACATACGGCCGCCGGGCAGGCCGCCGCCGGTGGATTGGGACGCAGGCGGGCGATAGCCGCCGCTCGTGCCGCCGGGCGGCGGCGCAGCGGGCTGAGGCTGGTCGGGGCGCTCGCGCTTGGGCGCGGCGGCCTGCTCGCGCGGCTCGGTCGATGGCCCGCTGGGCCGGCGGCGCCCAGCCCGCACTGTGCGTTTGGGATCGTCGCTGGTAAAGAGCGCGTTCAGGTTGCGTGACTGCGCTTGATCGCCATCCGCCTGGACAGCTAAAGCCAGCTTTCGCTCGAACCGGTGGCCGAACCAGGAATTTGTCTTCATCACGAGTGTCTCCTCACGGTCGACTGCAGCAGCAAGCAACACCACTGGCCGATGTCTTTGCTTGCCAGTCAGGTGATCGCCGGTAAGCTCACGTCAATTGTACGCAAGGCTGATATTCCGACAAGTAGCCGCCCTCGCTACATGCCCGATGGCAATTCATCACCTTCAATTGGCAAAATTCGTCAATCAGCCAGCTTCATGGCAAAATCGAACTTCTGCAACGTGTAACCTGCCACTTTGAACGGACACTCTTAATGAACGAAACTTCCGCGGCGCTGCGAACGGCTGCACTCGATGTCATGGCCATCGACGATGTCACCGAAGGGGTGGCGTCGCCCTATGTGGTCTTTCTGGGCGATCCGCCGCCCCGACCTGACGAGCCGAGCCAGGGTGTGCGCTTGCGCGGTCGCTTGCTGCTGCCGCCTGATGAGGCCTACGGACGGCTCACGCAGCGCTATGAAATGTTGG
The DNA here is from genome assembly GCA_041300885.1 of Anaerolineae bacterium. Taxonomy (GTDB): domain Bacteria; phylum Chloroflexota; class Anaerolineae; order JAAEKA01; family JAAEKA01; genus JAAEKA01. The sequence goes on from JBFYTD010000513.1 coordinate 1,445, forward strand.
GCTTTACCCCGCTGCTGCGCCAGGAGGACGAGTCCTCAGCCATCCACACGATCCTGGCATTGCCTGGCCAACTGCGCCGGGCCAACCAACGACTGGGCTTGGCCGGGCTGCTCTTCGCGTTGACTCTGCTCTCCTGCCTCTTCGCCGGCGCGCAGATGGTCGAGGGGGTCACTGAGGTCAACTGGAACCTGCTGGACGGCCTGCCCTACGCGGCGGCGCTGCTGGGCATCCTGGCTGCCCACGAGATGGGCCACTATCTGACCGCACGCCGGCTGGGCACGCCTACCAGCCTGCCCTACTTCCTGCCTATGCCGCTGGGCTTCGGCACCTTCGGCGCCGTGATCAACATGGCCGCGCCGCCGCGCAATCGTCGCCATCTGTTGGCTATCGCCGCCGCCGGGCCGCTGGCCGGGCTGGCCGTAGCCCTGCCCGTGCTGCTCTTGGGGCTGAGCCTGAGCCAGGTGGAGCCGTTGCCCACGACGGGGGCTTATCAGATGGAGGGCAATTCGCTGCTCTACGCCGCACTCAAGTTTCTGATGTTCGGTAAACTGCTGCCGGCCAACGGCCAGGACGTCTTCATCCATCCTGTGGCCTTTGCTGGCTGGGCGGGGCTGCTGGTCACCGGCCTGAACCTGATCCCGGCTGGCCAGCTCGACGGCGGCCACATTGTCTATGCGCTGCTGGGCGAGCGCCGCTCGCGCATTGTGCTGTGGATTGTGCTGGTTGCGCTGGCCGGGCTGGCCTTCTTTTGGCCGGGCTGGATTCTATGGCTGTTTCTGATTTTCCTCTTTGGTCGCATGAGACTGGCGCCGCTGGACGACGTGACCCGGCTCACCCCGCGCCAGCGGGTCCTGGCCATTGCCATGCTCGTCATCTTCGTTCTGGTCTTCACGCCCATCCCGCTGCGCATCATCGGCGCGTGAAATCTGACACTTGACACTCGACACTTCGCACCCTTCAGGTGTCACGGTCCACGAGTCCCGGATCGTCGTTCGTCACGTAATTGACGCGCCGCGAGACGGGGTACGCAGCCATGCGTTCGGCCGGATAGGGGCGCAGCATGTCCAGCCAGATGGCCGGCTCGGCCGCGTTGTCTAGCCAGATCCCCTCGTGTTCCGGCAGCAGGATGGCGGGCATGCGGTCATGGATCGACGCCACCAGTTCGTTGGGTTCGCCGGTGACGATGGTGAAAGTGCGCAGCAGGCTGCCGTCGGGCGCATCCCACGTCTCCCACAGGCCCGCCATGGCGAAGGGCTCGCCGGAGGTCAGGGTGATGCGCATGGGCTGCTTGCCATCAGGGGTCTTCTGCCCACTCCGGCCTGTGGCCTCCGGGGTGCTACGCAACCATTCGTAGAACCCGTCAGCCAGCACCAGACAGCGCCGCTTCTTCAACGCTGAGCGGAAGGCTGGCTTCTCGGGCAGCGTCTCGGCGCGCGCGTTGATCATGCGGCTGCCGATGGCGGGGTCCTTGGCCCAAAAGGGCACCAGTCCCCATTGTAAAAGCTGAATGGCCGGCGGACCCTCGTTGAGAATCACCGGCAGGAATTGGGTCGGCGCAGCGTTGTAGCGCGGCCACAGCCCAGCATCCGGCAAGCTGGCTTCGAAGCGTTCAGCCAGACGCTCAGGATCGGCAAAGATGGTAAATCGTCCGCACATGGAAGAATCTCCGGGGTGGCGTCAAGCCCCTGCGGGTTTCGTAAACCCGCAGGGCGGGGGTAGATCGCACTGATGTTCTAATTCTACCGCATCCGGCTGTGCTTGGCAAGCGCGCTGTCAGGCTTCTGGCGCCTTGATGCGTCGCTCGAC
>JBFYTD010000514.1:0-2842 GCA_041300885.1 Anaerolineae bacterium
CTACGGCCAGCCGCTGCGCCGCCAGGTGGAATGCGAGATCGGTGAGGAACTGTTCGTGACCCGCTTTATGCGCGCCAGCGACCGCCGCGGCGAGGTGGTGCTGGCCATCAAGCGGCCCGACGGCCGGCTGTTATTACACCGCAAGGCCCACTATGCCGCCGACCACTTTCGCCTACCCACCGGCGGCGTCAATCTGGACGAGCCAGTGCTGGACGCCGTGCTGCGCGAGACGGCCGAGGAAACCGGTCTGGAGGTGGCTGTGGTGCGCTTCCTGGCCGTGATCGAGTACGTGCTGCACTTCGATCCGATCCGCCTGCCCTTCGTCTCCTACGTCTTTCACCTGCGCGAGACCGGTGGCCGGCTCAGCCTGGATGGCGGCGAGGTCGAGAGCTTTGGCGAGTGCCGGCCCGACGAACTGGCCGCCATCGCCGCCACGCTGCGCAGCATCCCTGGCGAGCGCGGCTACTGGGGCCGCTGGCGGGCTGTGGCGCATGAGGTGGCGGCTGAGGCGTGGACGCCATGCGTAACTCGTAACTCGTAACCCGGAAGGTTCTACCTGCCACTTGCCACTTGCCACCTGCAACTATGCAACGTATCCGCAACCATTTCGACCGAGAACTTATCCTCCTGTTCGTCCTGTCGGCTTTTGCGCTGGCGCCGCTGGCCAGTCCGGGCTATTTTTTCGGCGCGCACGACGCCGATCACTCGGTCTTCTTCTTGGTGCAGTTCGATCGGGCGATCCAAGACGGCGCGCTATGGCCGCGCTGGGGGCCGGACCATGCGCTGGGCTATGGCTACCCCCTGTGGCTGGTCTATGCGCCGCTGGCCTACACCATAGCCGAAGGCTTTCACCTGTTGGGGCTGGGCTTTACGGCCGCGGTCAAGGCAGGATGGGCGCTAGGTTTCTTGTTCGGCGGCTGGGGCATGTTCTTATTACTGCGGCGCTGGTTCGGCCGCGGGCCAGCCGGGCGGGCAGCCGCGCTGGTGGGCGGGCTGCTCTACGTCTACGCGCCCTACCACTTGCTGAACATCTACGTGCGCGCGGCCTATGCCGAGTTCAGCGCCATGGCCTGGTTTCCGTGGGTGCTGTTGGCGTTTGACCGGATTGCCAACCCCAACGGCGACGAAAACCCGCGACGGGGGATTGCGCTGGCAGCGTTGGCTTATGCCGGCCTGCTGTTGACCCACACCGGTTCGATTCTGCTGTTCACGCCCCTGCTGCTGGCCTATTTGCTCTTTGTCTTGCTGCGCATGGCCTTGGCCGAGCGCCGGCCGTGGGGCGAGCTGGGGCGCACCGTGCTGCGATTGGCGGCAGGCGGACTGTTGGCGGTCGGGGTGGCGGCGATCTTCTTATTACCCCTGCTGCTGGAGCAGCGCTTCATTGTCCAGGACCAATGGGTGCAGGGCAGCTACGGCTACCGCGGCCATTTCGTCTACCTCAGCCAGTGGCTCGATCCCTTCTGGGGCTACGGCTACTCCGACGACCCGACCGGACCCAACGACGGCCTGAGCTTCCAGTTGGGCATCGCCGGCGTCGTGCTGGCCCTGACCGCGGCGGTGATCGGGCTGCGGGGCGGCAGTCCACAGCGCAGCCTGACCGGCTTCTTCCTGGCGGCCACGCTGGTGAGCCTGATGGCCATGCTGCCCCTCGCCCAGCCATTGTGGGACGCCGTGGGGCCGGCCGCGCTACTCCAGTTTCCCTGGCGGCTGCTGGGCATTGCCAGCCTGAGCCTGTCGATTCTGGCCGGCGCGGCCGTGGCCAACCTGCTTTGGCCAGTCCCGGCTGGACCGGCCGAGCCGGCTGCATCCGCTGCCCAGGCGCCCGTCGCAGCCATCCTGGCCCTGGCCGTTGTGCTGGCCAGCCTGCCTTTTGCCCTGCCGCAGTACACCGACATCACACCGATCGACGAAAGCGAGTTGTCGATCATTCGCTTCGAGACAACGTACCCCGACATGATCGGCCGCACGGTCAATACCGAGGAAGCTTTCACTGAGACACCTTTGGTGGCGCAATACCTGGCCGGGGAACCGCTGCAAAAGGCCGTGGTGCTGGCCGGCGACGCCAGGGTAGACAGGATCCAGGTGGGCGGTGCGACGGTGACGGCCGAGGTCGACGCCAGCGGGCCGGCCACGGTGCTGTTCTACACCTACGACTTTCCCGGTTGGCGGGCGACCATCGACGGCCAGCGTGTCCAGCATCGCACAGAGCCGCCCTACGGATTGATCGCCGTGGACATGCCGGCCGGTCGGCACCAGGTGGTTATCCGCCATGGCACGACGCCGGCGCGTAGCGCTGGCGCGCTGATTTCGCTGCTTAGTTTGGTGATCGTTGCGATTCTATTCTTCCTGCCGGCGCGCAGAACCAAGCCGGGCGAGACGCCTTCTCAATCCAGGTAGAATCGGCTTGAGCCGGGCGAGACGCCCTCTCGATCACCGGAAATCACCCAATCTACCAGTCTACCAGTTTCCCAATCTACCAACCCATGACCACACCTCCCGACCTCTCCCCTGACCTGCGCCCGGTGCGCTATTGCCCCAACTGTGGGCAGCGCGTGGCGCAAAAGGCCGATGATTGCTTCATGTGCGGCCACGACCTGCGCGCCAGGCGGCCCACGCGCTTCTCGCTGCCTGTACGCGATCTGATCATGATTCTGGTGGTGTTGGGCGTGGCTTACCTGTGGTGGACGCGCGGCGGGCAGAGCCAGGAGGCGGCCGCGCAGCCGCCGGCCGCCAGCGCGACTGCGACGTCCACAGCGAGTCCGACTCTGGCGCCCGTTGTACAGTTGCCAGCCGCGGACATCGAGCTGACGCTGCCGGCACCTGCACTGCGCGCAGGCGCAAG
>JBFYTD010000066.1:0-8105 GCA_041300885.1 Anaerolineae bacterium
CAGGCGTCACGTTGGCCAGCGGCCAATTGGCCCGGGCCAGATAGTACCAGATGCTGCCCGCGAACAGATAGCCGTTCAGGAGGCCGATCATCAGGCTCAAGAAGCTGCTCTTCCCTGTGCCAGGATAGACTAAACCCAGACCCTGGTACGAAATGAACGTCATCAACAGCAGCAGTCCGACCGCAGCCAGGGATTGAAGTGTGACAATCTGCGCCTCTGAGACGCCGGCGCCAGATAGGAACGATTCGACGCGCGTGCCTAAGGGCGTGGTGAGCACAAACTCGATCACGAACAGGGCCAGCAGTAGCATGGTCGTCACGCCCAGCTCGCGCTGCCAGCCGCGCACGACGCCGATCGCGCCAAAGATGGCGATGACTACCAGGAAGACGACCTCAACAGGACCCATAGCGCTATCCCTTCTTCTTGGCGCCGCTCTTGACGCCGCTGCGTACCGTGAGCAGTAGAAGTACGATGATGAAGATGCCGAGGACGCTGGCGATGATCCGAACGTTTTGTGGCTCAGCCAGGATAGTGAAGAGTTGGTTGAGACCGTTGGAAGCCTGAGTGGCCGCTGCACCTGCTTCGCGCTCATTGGGCCGCAGCAGCGGCACAGGAATAGTGGCCGCCGGATTGGAGCTGATCAGCGGCAGCACGGCGGCGCTCAATAGGTAGCCATATGCCAAGCCCCAGATCATGCCGAACACAGCAGGCTTGCTTTTCATCACAGCCGCTAATATCAGGCCAATGGCCACTGCGCTAAAGATCACGAGCAGTAGCGCCAGGTTCTCGTTCTGATCGGTGAACAGCGGATCGATTTGGCTATAGACTTCCTGGACCGCTTCAAAGTCACCAGAGGCAAGAGCGCCCAGCCCGCCGTTGAGAACTAACATCACGCCCGTGTATATGCCATTGATCGCCAGTACAATGGTATCGGGTCTGTATTCCACCAGGACAAAGGCCACCGACAGGATCAGCAGCGAGATGAACGCCCATTTGGGGCCCTTGAGATAGCCCAGGACTCCAAAGATGGCCATTGTCGTGGCTAGTAGAAGGATCGCAGCGAACATCGTCAAACTCTCCTTGGCTCAACCGGTTGCGCCAACCGCCGCAGCTCCCGGCCGATGGCCTCGGCGGCCGCGGGCTGAGCCAGCAGATGGGCTGCCTGGCTCATGGTGGCCAGCTGGGCCGGGTTGTGCAGCAAACCGAGTACTGTGGACGCCAGTTGCGCATTCAACTGGGCATCGGGCAGCTTGATGGCTGCCCCGCGCTGGGCCAGATAGTCGGCGTTGACCTCCTGGTGCTGGCCAGAGTAGGGGTAGGGCGCCAGGATACTGGCCAGCCCCAGGGCCGGGAACTCGCCTAGGGTCGATGCGCCAGCCCGGGCAACCACCAGATCGGCCGCAGCCAGGGCCAGCGGCATCTCGTCGTGCAGGTACGGGTAAGCGTGGTAGCGCGCTCGCAGGTTGAGTTGCAGCTCATCAGAATCTCCGTCGGGCAGGCGCTGCGCCTGCGCCTCGACGGCCGGCCAATCCAGCGTGCCGCTGATGTGCAGCACCTGGCAGTGGGGCAGCAACGCTGGCAGCGCCGCGGCCAGCGCCTGGTTGATGCTGCGCGCCCCGCGGCTGCCGCCGAAGACCAGCAGCGTGGGCATATCGGCCAGCAGGCCCAGCCGGCGGCGTGCTTCGTCGCGCTGCCCGGCCAGGGCCAGGATCTCCTGGCGCACGGGATAGCCGGTGACGACGGCTTTGTCGGGAAACCAGCGGGCCACCTCCGGAAAGGTCACGCCGACGCTGCGGGCGAAGCGGCTCATGCGCCGGATGGCCAGGCCCGGCTCGACATCGGGCAGGTAGATGAAGACGGGCACGCCGGCCCGCCAGGCTGACAGCACTACCGGCCCGGCCACAAAGCCGCCGGTGACGAAGACCACGTCCGGCTGGAACCGGGCCAGCAGGCGCGTCGCCTGGCGCACGCCGCGGCCGGCCTTGAGCAGGTTGCGGGCCGCCACCCAGGGGGCCATGCCGCGCACCTGGCCGCTCTCGATGGCCTCGAAGGGCACGCCGGCCCGCGCCGCCAGCTCTTCCTCGACGCTGCCAGCCATGCCCACGTAGAGCAGGCTGATCCCGGCCTGTTCAGCGGCGGCGGGGGATGCGCTGGCCGGACTGGCTGCTACTGGATTTGCGTTTGTTGGCGCCGGTCTTACGGGCGATGGTGCGCTTGGCGCGCGTGACTCGCCGGTTGAGGCCGTCGGTTCGTGGGGCGCTGGCTGCCTTAACGGTGTAGCCTGTGCTGCCGGCTGCGGAACGGCTGGGGCCGCTGCGCTGGCTGGCAGGGGGCCGTCCTGACCGAACGCTTCGAGCACGGCCAGAATGGGATAGACGTGTCCGCCAGTGCCGCCACCCGAGAGTAAGAGTCGCATACCCTGCTCCGGTTGCACGCGGGGCCTCCAGGCTCGCAGTTTGGGCCGCGGGCGCTGCCTGGGTGGACCCGTGGCGCGAGATGCTCAACAGCACACCGACGCCGGCCATACAGGCCAGCAACGACGAGCCGCCATAGCTGATGAAGGGCAAGGTCAATCCGCTGAATGGCAGCATCGCCAGGTTGACCGCCATGTTCAGGAAGGCCTGCAAGGTGATCCAGGCGGTGATGCCGATGCCTAGAATCAGCCCAAAGGGATCGCTGCAACGCAGCGCAATGCGCAGACCGCGGTAGACGAAAGCAGCGAACAACGCCACGACGCTCAGCGTGCCGGCCAGGCCTAGTTCGAAGCCGATCACGGCAAAGATGCTGTCGGTGAAGGGCAGTTGCACCATGCTCTGGCCGGAGCCGAGACCGGCGCCGAACACGCCGCCCTTGGCCAGGGCCTGCAAGGCGTACTGCACCTGGTCGCTGCCTAATGTCGGATCGCGCAGGAAGCTCATGTAGTCGTCCATGCGCTGCGACGCGTAGCTGAACTTGGTTGCCACCAGCAGGAAGGTGGCTGCGGCGATGACCAGGATGATGCCAAGCTGCTTGCCATCGGCCCCAGCCACGAAGAACATCACCAGCGCCGTGAAGACGATCAGGGCTGTGGTGTCGATGTCGGGCTGCAAGACGATCAGCAGGGCCACCATGCCCAGCAACACCGAGAAAGGCAGCAGGCCATCGGACACCGCCTTGAGACGCGAGCCTTTGGAACTGAGCCAGTAGGCTATGTAGATGATGATGGTCAGCTTGGCGATCTCGCTGGGCTGCACCGACCGGCCAATCAGGTGGCGGCGCGATCCCAGGCTATCGGTGCCGAAGATCAGTACCAGCAGCAGCACGACCAGGGTGCCGATCATCAACAGCAGCGAAAATCGCTTGAGAATGCGATAGTCGGTGCGGGCCAGGACGGCCATGGTTACGACGCCCACAATGGCCCAGCGCAACTGGCGCAGCAGATAGTAGGTTGGCGTTTCGAAGAAGCGGTTGGCCTGGATGAAGCTGGCGCTGAAGACCATCACCAATCCTAATCCGGTCAGCATGGCGACGATCACCAGCAGCCAGATATCGTACTGGCCGGCCGCGCTGCCCAGGCCGGCGCGCCATCTGGCCTGCCCGCTGGCGCGCTTTGCTGGGGGCCGGCCTGGCGGGGTGGGGTGTGTCTTGGTCATCGCCATGGTTACAGTCCATTCACCAGAGCCCGAAAGTGCTCACCTCGGGCTGCGAAATCTTTGTAGGCGTCGAAGCTGGTGCCGCCGGGCGACAGAAGAACCACATCGCCTGGCTCTGTTGCGTGCGCTGCCGCCGTGACCGCCTCGGCCAGATCTACGCAGCGCACGATTCGTAGGCCAGGCCGCGATGCATTATTGCTCGTGGGTTGGGTAGGCGTTTCAGCAGGCGCCGTATCGAAATCCGCAGCCGCCACCGCCTCAGCGATCAGGCTGGCCGCCTCACCGAAGAGGATCAGTACCCGCACTCGCTCGCGCACCAGGCGGGCGAAGTCGGCCCAGGGCAGCTTCTTGTCGCGGCCGCCGGCCAGCAGCACGATGGGCTCGTCGAAGCTGTGCAGCGCCGCCGCGGCCCGCTCTGGCGCGGTGGCAATGCTGTCGTTGTACCAGCGCACGCCGTTGCGCTCGCGCACCAGTTCCAGCCGATGCTCGACGCCGGCAAAAGTGCGGGCCACGGCGGCCATGGCCGGCGGCTCGACGCCTGCAGCCGCGCTGATGGCGCAGGCTGCAGCTACGTTGAGCAGGTTGTGCCGGCCGCGCAGCTTAACTTCGTTGGCCGGCAGTACTGTCTGCTCTCGGCCGTCCAGCCGCAAGGTCAATTGATCCCGAACCAACCAGCAGCCCTCGCCCACCGGCTCCTTCAGGCCAAAGCCCAGCAGCCGGCCGGCCAGCGGAAAACTGAGCGCCTCTTGACCTGCGCCCGGTGCGATGTCGACGCGCTTGTTGCGCAACCACTCGCCGGTGACGGCATCGTCAGCGCCCAGCACCGCGCCATCGTTGGGTCCTTGCCAGCGCAGAACGTTGGCCTTGGCCGCTGTGTAGTGCGCCATGCTGGGGTGGCGGTCCAGGTGATTGGGTGTGACGTTGAGCACGACCGCAATCTGCGGGCTTTTGGCCTCGCCATAGCTGCCGCCGTCGAACAGTTCCAGTTGAAAGCTGGATAGCTCCAGCACCAGCCAATCCTCAGTGCTCACCTGCGCCAGCTTGTCCACCAGCGGCAGGCCGATGTTGCCGCCGACCCACACGCCTCGCCTGTCTGTCATGCTGACCGAAGGCGCCGAAGCATCCCTGGCGCTCTGCGCTGCCAGCATCAGGCCCACCAAGGTGGTAGTAGTCGTCTTGCCGCTGGAGCCGGAGATGCCGATGGTCGGCGCGGGGCTGCGCTGCACGGTCAGCAGCGCGTCGTTGCTTAAAGGGATACCCTGCCGGCGTGCCGCCGCCACGAGGGGGATCTGGGGCGGCACGCCGCCGCTGAGGCAGAGCAAGTCACAGTCGTCGAGAAGTTCAGGCGGATGACCGCCGAGAACCAAACGCACCGGTAGGCCAGCCAGCTCTGTCAGCGGTTCAGAAAGCTGGTCGGCCGGAGCGATGTCACTGATGGTAAGCTGAGCGCCTGCGCGCAGGAAGAAGCGGGCCAGGGCGATCCCTTGACGGGCCAGGCCTAAGATGACGATGCGCTTTCCGGCGAAGGTGGGTGAGGTCATGGGTGTCAGGTGTCGAGTGTCTGGTGTCAAGGGTCAAGGATTGCGTGTCGAGTGGTCGGTGGTGGGTGACTGGTAGAAATGCGTGCTCTGGCGTGTTGCTCGATTACACGTGACACTCCGACACTTGACACCTAAAACTTGACACTCCTATATCAGCGCCAGCGCCACGCCCAGCATGCCGGCCAGGATGCCGCAGAGGAAGAAGCGCTGCATGACTTGGGTCTCGCTCCAACCTTTGAGCTCGAAGTGGTAGTGCAGCGGCGCCATCTTGAAGATGCGCCGTCCTTGGCCATAGCGGCGTCGGGTGTACTTGAACCAACTGATCTGCATGACCACCGACAGCGCCTCGGCCACGAACATGGCGCCGACGATGGGCAAGAGCAGCCACTGGCCGGTCATCAGCGCGACCACGGCCAGCGTGGCGCCGATGGACAGCGAACCAACGTCGCCCATGAACAGGTTGGCCGGGTGGACGTTGAACCAGAGAAAGGCCAGCAGCGCGCCGACCATCGTGAAGCAGAAGGCGGCCAGCCAGACCTGGCCCTGCAAATAGGCGATGACGCCGTAGCAGGCGAAGGCAACCGCTGCCAGCGAGCCAGCCAGCCCGTCCAGGCCATCGGAGAAGTTGACCGCGTTCGACATGGCGACGATGATAAACGCAGCGATCAGTACCCACAGCAGGCCGATGTCAATGCGTTCGGTGATGCCTGGGATGGCCACACTGCGCAGGTCAGTCGGACCCAAGTGCAGGATCAAAGCGATCAGCAGAGCGAAGATAAATTGCCACGAAGCCTTGGTGCGTGCCATGATCCCTTCACCGACCACTCGCTTGCCGCGGATTCCCTCCAGGTCGTCGATCAGGCCCAGCAAGCCGAAGGCCAGCAGCGTGCCCATCGGGATCAGCACCGACTGGCCGATGAAGTTCAGGCCTAGCAGGTTGGCGATGTTGAGCAGGCCGGTGATGATCAGCACCGGGACAATCACCATCAGCCCGCCCATGGTGGGCGTACCCATCTTCATCTGGTGTGAGCCGGGCTCTTCAACTCGGATCTTTTTGCCCATTTCGTTGCGAATCAGCCAGTTGATCAGGGGCGGACCCCAGATGACGGCCAAAAAGAAGGTGATCGTGCCCAGGGCCAGCGGATAGGCCATAATCGCTAAGCCTCCTGTTTCCCTGGCGACGTCGCGACCCTTCGCACCGCGTCAGGCTGCCGCGTCTTGGGCGTATCGGCCAGGGCCGTAGCGATCTCATCCATATGCACAGCGCGTGATCCCTTGACGAGCACCACATCGCCCGGACCCAAGATCGAGCGTAGTTCAGCCAGCGCGGCCTCGGCGTTTTCCAATGCCAGCACCTTGTCGGGCGCCAGGCCAGCCGCCAGCGCTTCCTCGGCGATCAAACGCGCCCGTTGGCCTACCGTGACCAGCATGTCCACCACGTCGGCCGCGCGCACGCCGACTTTGCGATGCCCCTCTTCTTCATAACTGCCCAGCTCCAGCATGTCACCCAGCACGGCGATACGCCGGCCGTTCTGCACAGAAAGATCGGCCAACAGGTTCAGCGCGGCCATGGTCGAGGCCGGGCTGGCGTTGTAGGTGTCGTCCAGCAGTGTGGCGTCGTTCAGCCCGCGCGCTGCGATCAACCGCAACTGCACGTCGAGTTGCTGCAAGCCGCGCACGATTTCTTCCCAGCTCAATCCCTCTACCAGGCCGACGGCCGCTGCGCGCAGGGCCGTGTGGACACTGTGGCGGCCCAGCAGCGGCACGCGCACGTGCAAGAAATCACTTTGGTGGTGGAAGCGGAAGCGGATGCCCTCCAACCCCTCGCCTTCGATCTCGTCTGCCCACAGATCGGCGTCGGGGTTGAGGCCATACCAGAAGACCCGGGCCTGCGTCCGGCTGGCCATGGCTGCCACCAGCGGGTCGTCGGCGTTGAGTATGGCCACGCCGTCCACCGGCAACGCTTCGACCAACTCGGCCTTGGCCTGGGCGATGCGTTCGATCGTTCCCAGCCGTTCAAGATGCACCGGCCCGACGTTGGTCACGACACCCACATGGGGCTGGGCGATGCGGCAAAGCTGGGCAATCTCGCCCACGTCGTACATGCCCATCTCCAGCACGACCCGCTGGTGGTGCGCATCCAGCTCTAGCACAGTCAGCGGAAGACCGATTTCATTGTTAAGGTTGCCGCGATTCTTGTGGGTCACGAAGCGCTGGCTGAGCACCGCTGCGGCGATCTCTTTGGTGGTGGTCTTGCCCACGCTGCCGGTGATACCGATGACGCGCGGGGTGAATCGGGTCCGCCAGGCGGCTGCCAGGCGTTGCAGGGCGCGCAGCGGGTCATCGACCAGGATGCAGACCGGCTCGCCCGGCGTCAGTGGGGGCAAGTCGCCCGGCCGGCGGACGTCCACCAGCGCGCCGGCCGCATCTACCGGCCGGCCGACCAAGGCCGCCTGCGCGCCGCGGCTAAAGGCATGGCTGACGAAGGTATGGCCGTCGCTGCGCTCGCCGGGCAGCGCCACAAACAAGCTGCCCGGTCCGGCCAGCCGGCTGTCGATCACCGCGCTGGTCAATAGCGCAGACGCCGCGCCGCCCACAGCGGGCCACGCCGCACCGCTCACTGCCTGCAATGTCTCAGCCAGCGTTAGCTTCATGGTCGGTTGGCGATCCCTTCCGGCGCTACCCGCAGCACGGGCAAGAGCTGCGAGGCCAGCCGGGCAAAGGTCGGGGCTGCGGTGCCATCGGCCCAGGGATAGGCCTTGGGCTCGTCCAGCTTGACCAAGGCCACAAAGGCCGGTTCTTCGGCGGGCACGAAGCCGACAAAGGAATGGACGGTAGCGGTGGGGTGATAGCCGCCTTCGATGGCCACCTGAGCCGTGCCGGTCTTGCCGGCTACCGTGTAGCCAGGGACGCGGGCGTTGGGTGAGCCATC
>JBFYTD010000515.1:0-2841 GCA_041300885.1 Anaerolineae bacterium
CATCGGCCGACCGCCGCTGGTTGAGTAGCCGTGGGTTGAGTAGGCGTCTGCGCCGTACACCTGCACTGCGCACAGGCGCAAGTGTCGAAACCACAAAAAAGAAAGGACAATCCATGCGTATTCTCGTTACCGGCGGAGCCGGCTTCATCGGCTCCCACATCGTCGACGCGTTCGTGGCCGCGGGCCATCAGGTGGCCGTGGTCGACAACCTCAACACCGGCAAGCTGGCCAACCTCAACCCGGCCGCAACCTTTTACCAGGTGGACATCCGCGACGCGGCCGGCCTGGCCCAGGTCTTCGAGCAGGTGCAACCGGAGGTGATCTCGCATCAGGCCGCGCTGGCCGATGTGCGCGGCTCCCTACGCGAGCCCGACGCCTACGCTGAGGTCAACATCATCGGTTCCATCCGGCTGCTGGAAGCCGCGCGCCAGCACGGCGTCCACAAGATCGTCTATGCCTCCACCGGCGGCGCGGTCTACGGCGAGCCGCAGTACGTGCCCGTGCGCGAGGACCACGCAATCAATCCGCTGGACCCCTACGGCGCCAGCAAGCACACGGTCGAGCACTATCTCTTCCTGTATAGGCACAACTACGGCTTGGACTACGCCAGCCTGCGCTACCCCAACGTCTATGGCCCACGCCAGGACCCGCACGGCGAGGCGGGCGTGGTGGCGATCTTCACCGGCAAGATGCTGGCCGGCGAGCCCTGCACCATCAACGGCGACGGCACGCAGCAGCGCGATTTCGTCTTCGTCGGCGACGTGGCCCGGGCCAACCTGCTGGCCGCGACCAACGGCAGCGGCATCTACAATATCGGCAGCGGCGTGGGCAGCGACGTCAACGCCATCTTTGACGGGCTCAAGCAGGCCGCCGGCTACGCGCAAGAGGCGCTCTATGGCCCCGCCAAGCTGGGCGAGGTCTTCAAGATCTTCCTGGACGCCTCCAAGGCGCGGCGCGAGCTGGGCTGGGAGGCAACGGTGAGCGTGGTCGAAGGGTTGCGGCGCACCGTGGAGTACTTTCAGCAAGCCTAGACAAGGTTGATATGGACAAGACAATGAAGCTACCTGTGACGATGTATCGCGATGAGGACGGCTGGTACGTGGTGGATTGTCCGGTGATTCCAGGCTGTATGAGCCAGGGAAGTACCGAAGTGCAAGCCCTTGAGAACATCCGCGAGGCTATCCAGTTGTGTCTTGAAGTGAGGCAGGAGCAGGGGCTCCCTCTTGTCATCGAGAGCCGCGAGGTGGAGATTCCGGTCTATGCCTAAGTTGCCGCAGGTGTCGGGCAAGGATGCGGTGCAGGTTTTCGAGAAGGCCGGGTGGAACGTCGCCCGGCAGAAGGGTAGCCACGTTGTCCTGGTCAGACCTGGATCGATCTACTCGCTGTCGATACCACTACACGACGAGTTAGGCCCCGGCTTGCTGCGTGATCAAATCCGCAAAGCTGGTTTGACCGTCGATGAGTTCATTGATCTGTTGTAGGCTGTGATGCACGTAGTGGTGAACGGCTGGTTCTGGGGCCAGATGAACACCGGCTCGGGGCAGTATCTGCACGGCCTGGCGCAGCATCTGCCCGAAGTCGGCGCTGCACACCGCTTTACGCTGGTGCTGCCTGCTGCCAACACCAGCCCCGCGCCGGCCGGCTGGCAGGTCGAGGTTGCAGCGCCTGCAGTGTGGCCGCTGGGCGCGAACCTGGCCAAGCTGTGGTTCGAGCAAGTCACCTTTCCCCGCACGTGCCGACGCTTACATGCAGACATCGCCTTCACGCCCTACTGGGGCTCGCCCTGGCGGCGGCCCTGCCTGACCGCCGTCACCGTCCATGACCTGATCCCGCTGCTGCTGCCGGCCTACCGCGGCGGCTCCATGCAGCGGGCTTACACTTGGCTGGTCAGCCAGACTGCGCGCCGCGCTGATCTGATCCTGACCGACAGCCAGGCCAGCCGGCGGGACATCGTGCAGCGTCTGGGCATCCCGGCTGAGCGAGTTCACGCCGTGCTGCTGGCTGCGGACGAGCGTTTCCAGCCCGTGACTGATCCAGTCGAGTTGGCCCGCGTGCGGGAGCGCTACAACCTGCCTGAGTCGTTCATTCTCTACCTGGGCGGCTTCGACGTGCGCAAGAACGTGGCGGGGTTGGTGCGGGCGTATGCGCGCTGGGCAAAGCTAGAAACGTCATTTTTTCTGGAAGATGACGTTTCTGAGTCGCCACACCCGTCAGAAATGTCATCTTCCAGAAGAGATGACATTTCTCAGTCCCCACATCTGGTCATCGCCGGCACGCTGCCGGCCGCCGACACGTCCTTCACCCCCGACCCCAGGCGCATCGCTGCCGAGGCGGGCCTGGCGGGCCGGGTTCATTTCAGCGGCTGGATGGAGGAGGCCGACAAGCCGGCGCTCTATAGCCTGGCCAGGCTGTTCGTATTCCCATCGCTCTACGAGGGCTATGGCCTGCCCGTGGCCGAGGCGGCAGCCTGCGGCGCACCCATCGTTACGTCCAACCGCTCGTCGTTGCCCGAGGTCGCCCCAAACGCGCTGTTGGTGGACCCGGAGGTCACAGAGGCGTTGGCCGCGGCCATGGCCCAGGCGCTGGCCGCCCCGCGACCGTCTTCCCTCGTTCAGCGCCGCACCTGGTCGGATGTTGCCCGAGACACCCTGACATACCTGGAGAATCTGCCATGACCGCACCGCTTGCCCTGGAATCGACCGTCATCTCCCACGGCCTGCCCTATCCACAGAACATCGCCGCCGCCCGCCGCTTTGAGCAGATCGCGCGCGAGCATGGCGCAGAGCCGCGCACCGTGGCCGTCATCGGCGGCGAGCTGCGGGCCGGGCTGAGCGACGACGA
>JBFYTD010000516.1:0-2839 GCA_041300885.1 Anaerolineae bacterium
GATGGCATCAACCACCGCGTCCAGAAGTTCGACAGCAGCGGCGCCTTCCTGAGCATGTGGGGCTGGGGCGTCGACGACGGCACGGCTGCCTTCCAAAACTGCACCAGCGGCTGCCAGGCGGGCATTGCAGGCAGCGGCAACGGCCAGTTCAATTTCGCGTTGGACGTGGCTGTCAATGCTAGCGGCACGGTCTATGTGCTCGACACAGCCGCTGGCCGCCGGATCCAGGCCTTCACTCCCGCTCTGACCACCGTCCTTAACGACGGCGAGAGCCACACCTTCACCTTGCTGCCGGGCACCTATCTGGTCAGCGAACTGGTCCCCGCCGGCTGGGACGTTACGAGCATCAACTGTCGCGGCGGGCCAAGTCGTGGTCCCGCAAGCAGGTATATCACCCTGGCAGCCGGCGACAGCAGACGATGCATCTTCACCAATACGCAGATACCCACTGCGATCACCCTGGCCAGCTTTGACGCAGCGGCGCAGGCCGACCGTGTGTTGGTGACATGGGAGACGGTCAGCGAGTTCAACAACGCCGGCTTCAACCTGTACCGTGGCCTGCAAGCCGACGGTAGCGACCGGGCGCTGCTGACCTACGTTGCGTCGCAGGCGCCAGGCAGCACGCAGGGCGCAGCCTACAGCTACATCGATTCGGCCGTCGAGCCGGGCCAGACCTACTGGTACTGGCTGGAGGACATCGACCTGAGCGGCGCGACGACGCTGCACGGGCCGGTCAGCGCGACGGTGCAGGCGCCGACGGCGGTGACGCTGGCGCAACTTGATGCGAGCAGTGGGTTGGCGTCCCCGGCCGGGTGGCTGCTGGCGCTGCTGGCTGGGCTGCTGGCCATGTCAGCCGCAGGAGCGCAACGCCTTGATGGCCTGCGTGCCAGAGTAGTCAAACTCGGCCGCCTGGCCGATGACAAGGAAGGTGTTGGCAGCAAAAACGCGAAGGGCGTTGGTCCTTGCGGACGCCGCTTCGCGTCGTATCGCAGTGGCTCAGGCCGGTCTCCTGACCGTGCCTGCTCTACTGTCCATGACGTACCACCCGGATGAACTCGTCGAACAGATCGTGCGAGTCGTGCGGGCCGGGCGCAGCCTCTGGATGGTACTGGACGCAGAAGATTGGCTTGCGCCGCAGCCGCATCCCTTCCAGCGAACCGTCGTTGAGGCTGAGATGCGTGATCTCGACCTCGGCCGGGTCGAGGCTGGCGGTGTCCACCTGGTAGTTGTGGTTCTGCGCGGTGATCGCGACGGCGCCGGTGCGCAGGTCCTGCACCGGGTGGTTGCCGCCGTGATGGCCGAACTTGAGCCGGCTGGTCGTGCCGCCCAGCGCGCGGCCGATGAGCTGGTGGCCCAGGCAGATGCCGAAGATCGGCACGTTGGCGTCGATGAGCTGGCGGGTCGCCTCCACGGCATAGGGCAGGCCGGCCGGGTCGCCGGGGCCGTTGGAGAGCATCACGCCGGCCGGCTGCATGGCCAGCACGGCCGCCGCTGGCGTGCCGGCCGGCACCACCGTCACTCGCAGCCCCGCAGCCGCCAGATGCCTCATGATGTTGCGCTTGGCGCCGAAGTCGTAGAGGACGACGTGCGGCGGCAAAGTTGCCAACTCTCGGAAGAGTTGGCAATTTTGCCGTACCCACTTTTCCCCCGCGTCGCCCATCCAATGGTACGGCTCGGCGCAGGTCACGGCCTTGACCATGTCCACGCCGTCCAGCCCCGGCCAGGCGCGCACCATAGCCAGCAACTGCTCCGGGGGCGTCCCTTGCGTCGAGAGTGCAGCCTTCATGGTGCCCTGATCGCGCAGCAGGCGGGTCAAATAGCGCGTGTCCACGCCGCTGATGCCCGGCACGCCATGCTCCGCCAGCCAGCCGGACAGATCCCGGCCGGCGCGCCAGTTGGACACGGTCGGGCTGAGGCTGCGCGTCACCACGGCCGACACCTGCGGCGCGGCCGACTCGTCGTCCTCCAGGTTGATCCCCACGTTGCCGATGTGGGAGACGGTGAACAACACCCCCTGGCCGCGATACGAGGGATCGGTGATGATCTCCTGGTAGCCGGTCATGCTGGTGTTGAAGACCAGCTCGAATACGGCATCGGCGGCCGCGCCGAAGGGTTGGCCAGGGAGGATTGTGCCGTCCTCAAGAACTAACGTCGCAAAGGGTTGGGACAGCATAGACAAAGCCGGTGTCGAGAAGTACAGCCATTAGTCAACGCTCAAGCCACTGATTGCATTGACGCCAGCTTCCAGGATCTCCTCGGCGCGCTCAGCGCTGTCACCTGGGCCTCCAGCATAGCGACCCGCCATGGCCAGCAACCCAGAGTGTCCATTAGGCGGAACTCGCTGCCACTTCTTGTCTGAAGCCGCCGGTTCAGCGATGGCGCTGTCGATCAACATCCGCGCCAATGTAAGCCGATCTACGATCGGCATTGTCGTCAGCTCAACCATCAGCTCTTGTACGTTCGTGGTCATGCGACACCTCGCTTGCAACCAGGTACCCGGTGGAAGTCCCCGAGCACCTGCATTCTACCATCACCAGAGGATGCGGACAAGCAGCCAGGTGCAATGCACGCTAGTGCCCCAAGTGCTGCGCAAAGAAGTCCACAATCCGATTGTAGCAGTCCACCTTGTTGACGTACTTCAGCACATCGTGCCCCTCGTCGGCGTAGACCACGTAGTCCACGGTCTTGCCTTCAGCCTGCATGCGCTCGACCACGTCGCGCGACTCGCGCTCGATGACCCTCGGGTCGTGCGCGCCCTGCATGACCAGCAGCGGGCAGGCCAGGTCGGAGAGATAGGTGCTGGGCGAGCGCTCGGCCAGGAACTCGGCGTCCTTCTCGG
>JBFYTD010000517.1:0-2839 GCA_041300885.1 Anaerolineae bacterium
CCCATCGCCTCTCGCAGATCCGTTGGGCCGACCTGATCGTGGTGCTCAAAGGCGGCCGCATCGCCGCCATCGGCAGCCACGAAGAGTTGCTGGAACAATCCGAGGCGTACAGGAATATCTTCGCGAGCTATGAGTGAACAAGATTCAGGTGTCAAGAGTCATGTGTCATGTGTCATGTATCAAGTGTCAAGTAGCGGGTTTATCGCCCTGGCACCTGACACCTGACACCTGACACCCAACACCCGACACCCAACACCACAATCCCATCCATCTGCCATGTTCTCAGGACTAAACACCGAAGCCTACGACCGAACCTACACCGACCGCCAACTGGTGCGCCGCGTGGCGACTTACTTTGGCCGCGACCGGCGGCGCCTGCTGTGGACGCTGGTGACTATCGTGCTGCTGGCCGTGATCGCTGCGATCCAGCCGTTGATCGTCTCCCAAGGGATCAACCTGCTAGGGGAAGAGGCCAATCCGGCTGCGCTGTGGGCCTTGGTCTGGATCTCTCTGTTGATTGGCCTGCTCTTCTGGGGCGTCAACTGGCTGCGCCGCCGGCTGCTGGCGCGCATCACCGGCATGGTCATGTCCGACCTGCGAGTGGACGCGTTCGAGGCGGTGATCGGCCACGACATGTCGTTCTTCGACCAATTTCGCACCGGCCGCATCATCAGCCGCATCACCACCGACACCCAGGAGTTTTCCCAGGTCGTCGTGCTGATCGTCGACATCATCAGCCAGATGCTGTCGCTGGTGATCCTGGCGGTGATTCTGTTCATGATCTCATGGCAACTGACGCTAGCTGTATTGCTGGCATCGCTCGCCATCACGCTTGTGGCCTACAGCCTGCGCAACCTGGCGCGCCGGGTGACCCGCAGCGGCTTCCAGGCCATTGCCGAGGTCAACGCGGCCATCCAGGAGGCGGTGACCGGCATCAGCGTGGCTAAGAATTTCCGCCAGGAGGCTGCGATCTACGGCGACTTCCTGCGGGTCAACAGCAAGTCCTACGACATCAACTTGCGCCGCGGCTTCATGCTCTCCAACGTCTTCCCCATACTGAACATGGTGGGCGGCGTGGGCACGGCCGTGCTGGTCTACTTCGGCGGCCTGTCGGCGGCCGCGGGAGCCATCACCTTTGGCGCGTGGTATCTGTTTATCACCAGTGTGGACCGCTTTTGGTTCCCCATGGCCCAGCTTTCGGCCTTCTGGAGCCAGGTACAGGCTGGCCTGTCGGCCTCGGAGCGGCTCTTCGCCCTGATCGACGCCGAGCCGACCGTGCGCCAGGCCGACGCGATCGACGCTGGCCGGCTGGCCGGCGAGATCAGTTTCCAGGGCGTCGATTTCCGCTACAGCGCCCAAGAACAGGTGCTGGCCGGTTTCGATCTGCACATCCGTCCCGGTGAGAACATTGCGTTGGTGGGCCACACCGGCGCAGGCAAGAGCAGCCTGGGCAAGCTGATCGCCCGCTTCTACGAGTTCCAGGGGGGCCGCATCGCCGTGGACGGCCACGACATCCGCGATCTGGACCTGCACGCCTACCGCCGCCAGTTGGGCATCGTGGCGCAGGCGCCGTTTCTCTTCGCCGGCACGGTGGCCGACAACGTGCGCTACGCCCGCCCCGAGGCCAGCGACCAGGAGATCGAGGTCATTGCCCGCCAGATCGGCGGCGGCGAGTGGCTGGACACCCTGCCCGACGGCCTGCAAACGGAGGTGGGGGAACGGGGCACGCGGCTGAGCATGGGTCAGCGCCAGTTGGTGGCCCTGATGCGTGTGTTGGTGCAAGACCCCGCCATCTTCATCCTGGACGAGGCCACGGCCAGCATCGACCCCTTCACCGAGCAGCAGATCCAGCAGGCCATCAACCTGCTCCTGGCCCGCAGCACCTCCATCGTCATCGCCCACCGCCTCTCCACCGTGCGCGCGGTGGACCGCATCATCGTGCTGGACAAGGGGCGCATCATCGAGCAGGGCAGCCATGACCAGCTCATGGCGCAGGGCGGCCACTACGCCGAGCTGTACAACACGTACTTCAGGCACCAGTCGTTGGAGTATATTGAGCAGGTGGGCACACGGCGACGGCAGGGGGAATCGGCGCCGCCGCGCCTGTCCAACCTACTTGAATCCTCTCCTCCCACCCCCGCCGCTGCTGCGTGAACTGCTGCTGCGACTGCTGGAACTGCTGCGACTGGAGCTGGATCGGCTGCTGGAACCGCTGCGGGTGGAACTGCTGCGCGACGACCCACCGCTGAAGCGGGTGGCGCTGCTGCCTGACGACGTGCGCACGGCCTTGTTCATGGCGTCCATGGTTGAGCCGCCGCTGCTGCCGGTGGCGGCAGTAAGGGTGCGGCTCAAACTGAGGCTGGCCAGGCTGAGGCTGGCGCCCATCTGGCGTGACTTGCCGCTCAACGACCAGTCGGCCGGCCGGTTGCTGTCGGACGCTGGCGCGCCGGCTGTACTGGAATCCTCGCTGATCGGCGCCGGCCGCCAGGACAGCGTGGGGGCAAACACGGATCCGCCATCCGGCGCGGCGGCGCCGCTGGTGACGATCACCGGTCGCGTCCACACCGGCATCTGCGCCTGCAAGCGTTCGGCGTCGCGCAGCACCACCTCCTGCACATCCAGCGCCACGGCGTAGGCGAAATAGCGGTCCAGGACCTCCTGGGCCTCCGTCTGATCGCCGTAGTCCTCTAGGTTGAGCAGGTAGCGGCGGAAGGCGCGCCACTTGGCTGCCTCCAGCGCGCCCTCTGGCCGGCGGCGGGGCATCCAGCGGCTGGCTGCGATCCACACCGCGCCCACCAGCCACAGAGCCAAGCCAGGGGCCAGGGCTACAAGCCCGAAG
>JBFYTD010000518.1:0-2766 GCA_041300885.1 Anaerolineae bacterium
GCAGCCGCAGCTTGCATCGTTCCAAATACCCTCGATCCAACATTCGACTGACGTTCCCGATCGTGACAACAGGCAACGAGACGGGCGTATTCTCCTCACGAATCGTCTTTTCCAGCGAGTCGGCCTCTTTCATGCGCCGATTGCCTGTGAGAAGGACCATCCCGTTCTGTTGCGCAAAACGCCAAACATCACGGTCACTGCTATCAGTTGGCAAACCCACGTCATCAAATAGCACCAGGCGCAGCGACAACAGGTCAGACCATCCCTCAGTGCTGATCCGTGCCCACAGCAATAGGGCATGTCCCTCGATGTCATGGTCCACCAGAATCGTTGTCATCCTTGCGCCAACTGGGCCTTTCTGGCCTGGATTTTGGCCCAAATGGCCTCTTTGCCCGGCGGCGGCGGAGAGCCTGCAATGCGAGCAAAGCGATCCCGGTTGCGCTCATCCCAATACTGTCGGACCTCGGTCGCATAGGCTAAGACCTGCTGATATTCCGCCTCGACTTCTGCACGATGCTCCTCGATGTACATCATGGCATCGGCCATTTGTTGCTCGGTCAGGTCGAGCCATTGGCGAATGAGACTTGGCGGCCAGTCAGCCTTCAAGTAGTCCATGACGTCATAGAGCGTAATGCGCGTGCCAGCAATCGACAGGCCCCGCTCAGTGCGAATGACACCCGTTGGTGAAACAATCGGTGTGCTCATACGTCTACTCTCCTGCTATCGGTTCAACCTACTCCTATCCAATTATACCACACCCCACCACTCTACCAACAGCACCGCCGCGCCCAAAACAGGAACACGGATACGCCTGTGTTTGGCCTATCCGTGTTCTATGCTCTGCGTAACGAGTAATGCGTAAACCGGAGCTGCGCATGCATTGCACTTTTCCGGGTCACGCATTACTCGTCACGCATCACGTCACGCACGCGCCTCTCATCACACCGATTTCTTATATGCCCGATTCTGCACGATCTTCACGAACGAGCGCCCGTGCAGCTCCTCCAGCGTGACGCCGGTGGCCATGGCCTCGGCTTCGGTGATCGCGCCGCAGGCGATGCCGCGCAGGAAGAAGTTGAGCAGACCCTGGCCCGTCGCCGCGTCGTCGAACATGTTGCCGCTGAGCGTGGCCTGGGCCGCGGCGTCCACGAAGCGGTTCAGCCGCCGGCTGGCGTCGTCCAGGCTCTCCAGGAAGAAGGTGTAGATGGCCGCATAGCGCACCGGCAACTGAGCCGGGTTGAGGTCCCAGCCCTGGTAATAGGCGTGGCGCAGCGAGTGCTGCACGTTGTCGTAGTGCAGCTTCCAGGCGCTATGCACCACGGCCAGGTTCTCGGCCTCCTGCTGCGGCGTCAGCGGCTTCTCCTTGGTCGCGCGGTGCGGGCCGATGGGCATGGTCGTGGTCGCGCCGTCGCTGATGCTGACGCCCGTGCCGGCCAGGCTGACCTGCAGGACGTGGCGTGCGAAGTCGGCCGCGGGATGGGTGTGGGTCTGGTAATGGGCCGTGATGTTGACCAGGGCGGTGTAGTCGTAGGTGCCGTACGCGCAGTAGCGCACGCGGCCGCGGCCGGCCCGCACCAACAGATTGACCGTGTTGGCGCCGCTGTGGTCGATGATCGACTGCGGGGTCTCGATCATCAGGTCCAGGCCAATCGCGCCGGCGGCGATGCCATGCCGGGCCTCCAACTCGTCCACCAGGTCGGCCAGGGCCGTCACCTGCTCCGGCATGGTCACCTTGGGCAGCGTGATGACAAAGTTGGCGGGCACCTTGCCGCCGCTGGCCCCGGCCAGCGCAGTGATGCACAAGTCCAGGGTGCGCACGGCGCGCTTATAGCTCTCCAGGGTGAAGGGCTTGATGCGGATGCCGATGAAGGGGGGCAGTCCGCCCCCTGCGATACCCTTGGCCAACTCCTGGCCTACGTTGACTGCATGGAGGTCCTCTTCGTCGTCAGGCCGATTGCCGTAGCCATCCTCGAAGTCGACGCGGTAGTCCTCCACCGGCTCGCGCTGCAGCTTCTCCCGCACGCGCTTGCAGACAGTGTAGGCCATCCAGGCCGGCTCGTTGCTAAAACTGGCAGCGTCACGGTCGCGCTCGATGATCTCGGCCAGGTGCGCCACCTCGGCCTCAGTGCTGGGCAGAACCGTGGCGCCAGGCAGGCCCAAGGCCTTGGCAAAGACCACGAAGTTGGGCGCGTAGGCGTCCATGTTGCGCAGGGCGATGCCGCCTAGCTTGCCAGCCGTGTCGGCCTTGAACAGATGCGCGCCGCCGTAGACCGTATGCACCGGCTGCCGCGAGGTCACGTCGCCCGGATAACGCTGCTTGAAATGCTCATTCGCCGCCTCGATACGCTGCACAATGCCGGCGATGGAGTCGGGGGTGAAGGTTTGGTTCATGGGATGCTCCGTCTCGGAAGTGTCAGGTGTCAGGTGTCAGAGTGTCAAGTACTTGGGTGCTAAGGCTCGTGCGTGACACACGCGCTTGGCACTTCAGCACGTGACACTTGACACTCGGCACTTGACACTATTTCTTGTCGGGTATCAGCCGCTTGGCCACGACCTCGGCCTGGATCTCGCTGGTGCCCTCGAAGATCTTGAAGATGCGGCCGTCGCGCCAGAAGCGGTGGGCCGGGTACTCCATGGCGTAGCCGTAGCCGCCGAAGATCTGCAGGGCCTCGCTGGTCACCTTCTCCACCATGTCGGCGCAGAACAGCTTGGCCATGCCGGCCTCCAGGTCGCTGCGCTGGCCGGAGTCCTTCTTCTGGGCCGCGT
>JBFYTD010000067.1:0-8098 GCA_041300885.1 Anaerolineae bacterium
ACGGTTGGAGATGTAAAAGACCGGGTTGTCAGACAGATCAGCCTGGTCGAAGTTGATCACCAGGCGCTGTTTGCCAAACGTATGGATGCGATGGGTGGCACAGTAGCTGAAATAATGCTCCTTGGTGCCCTTGTACGGAATCGTAACGGGCTTGAAGATCAAGGGACCACCCGTCTCGACGGCGGTCAAATGCTCTTGCTTGAGCCGGTCGGCAAAGGACTTCACTTCTTCCTCGCCGGTCTTGAGCACAATCTTGGCGCTGTCTTTCAAGGTACCCACATAGCTCATGTGCAAGGTCTGGTCCAGATAGTGGCAGAAGTCGGGCTGAGTATACCAGCTGTCAAAGGTGACCGGCAGGTCCAACTCGCCTCGCATCTTCTGCCATTGGACCAGGAAAGCCTTGGCCATCTGGAGTTTGCTGTCATACAGAGCGGCAACCTCTGGCTTGTTGGCGTGTCGTCGCCACAGATTCAAGAGATATTGGCGCCATTTGGCTGGTGCTGTGGTCTTCAGTTCTTGCTTGCTTGCCTTGATCTTGATGCCGGCGGCGATCAGACCTGTCTCGATCTTTTCCAACTCGGCGGGCTGCCACAGTTGGAAAAGCACCGGATAGTCAGTCTCGTCATCACTATAGTGCAGAGTCACCAGGTTATGTGCCCACTCATAGGTGCCGCTGGTATGGTCGAACAGGCAGGCGATTCCCGCAAAGTGATGGCCAAAGTGGGTCAGCAGGGTGTCATCAATACCCAACACCCCTTTGGGCTTCATCCGGGTGCCTTTTAGATCGGCCAACAAGTTCAGTCGAGCCTGGTTGATCTCCGAGACTTGATATGGGCTGCGGGTGAGCAAGCGATTCAAACTGCTCTGGTTGCGGCTCTCGTTGACAAACAGCCGGTTGATGCCTTCTACCGTCTTATTTTCGGACACGATTAGTCCGCTGATATACCGTTCAAACTCGACAAAGGCCTCTTCCGAAAAAAGATCGGCAAAGTAGGGTGCATAGTGCTTTACGAGTTCGGGAAATTCGACCAAGGGTGTCATAGTCTGCCTCCACAACTCAACTTCCTGCGCTACGCGATACCCTTATTGTACCCCGAACTTGCCCGTTTGTGCTTTCGATTATTCAGTTGTCAAGGTGCATTGCATATTATGTCACTGCCAAAGTCGAGTTGAAACTTGACACATTCCCTGCCCCCTGCAACTTGCCCCTGCCCCCCGTCAATGGTATCATCCACCCAGGAGAAGGCCATGCGAGTTCTGGTGATTTCTGATGTACACGCCAATCTAACAGCCCTGGACGAGGTGCTGGCCGATGCCAACAGCGCCGAGTGGCTTGGCCGAACTGGATTCGACGCGATCTGGTCGCTGGGAGATATCGTGGGCTATGGGCCGTGGCCTAACGAGTGCATCGAGCGCCTCCAACAGTTCGACGGACACGTGCGGGTGGCCGGCAACCACGACTGGGCCGCGCTGGGCCGGCTGGACGTGGAGGAGTTCAACCGCGAGGCGCGCAAGATGGTGCTCTGGACGCAGCGGCAGATCGATCCCGCCAGCCTGGCCTATCTGCGCGGCCTGCCCGACCAGCCGCTGCTGCATGGCGATTTCACCATCACCCACGCCAGCCCACGCCAGCCCGTGTGGGAATACATCAACAACGGCAGCGTGGCGCGCGAGAACTCCGGCTATTTCGACACCCCCTACTGCCTGGTCGGCCACACCCACGTGCCGCGCATCTATCGACTGACGCCAGGTCAGGAGGCGGCGCAGGTAGCCTGTACAGTCTATGGGCCGGTGTACGACCGCGATATCTCCCTGGCCGGCCTGCACAGCCTGATCATCAACCCCGGCAGTGTGGGCCAGCCGCGCGACAACGACCCGCGTTCATCCTATGCCCTGCTGGACACGGAGCAGGCCCTTTGGCGCTACCGCCGCGCACGCTACGACGTAGAAATCACCCAGGCCGCCATGCGCAAGGCGGGCCTGCCCGATCGGCTGATTGTACGCCTGGCCTACGGCTGGTGACGCCGCTTCTGCATCACGGATTGCCACGGATTAGCGGATTTCACGGAGTCAGAAGGCGCACGGCTATGCACGAAGTCACCCGTGAAATCCCGTAATCCGTCTCATCCGTGATGCAGACCCCCTCCCGCCTGCATCACGGATTGCCACGGATTAGCGGATTTCACGGAGTCAGAAGGCGCACGGCTGCACGAAGTCATCCGTGAAATCCCGCAATCCGTCTCATCCGTGGTTCAGACCCTCTACTGAACCCCTTGAGACTGCCGCTCGTGTAAGGGGTTGTGAGCGCCAGTCGCTCTCGCAAATTGCCCAAGATTCCGCTTCGTTGTGCAGGAGGAATGATGATGAGACGAGTTCTTACCTTTTCGTTGTTGGTTGTGACCCTGGTGGTCGTGGCCGCGTGCGCGGCCGAAGCTCCACAGGGAGAGATGAGCGCGGCCATGCCGGCCGAGGCGCCTGCCGCCATGCCAGAGCCGGCCAGAGACATGGCAGGATCGGAGGGCGCTGTCGAAAGCGGCGGCGTGATCGTTCCCCAACAGGTTGCCCCCGATCCGCGCAAGATTATCTACACCGGCAACATCGGCCTCCAGGTCAAAGACCCCACAGCCGCCATGCAGCAGATCCAAGACCTGGCGACCGGCGTGGGCGGTTACACCTCCCAGGCCCAGCTCTACCAGTACAGCGGCGACCTGATGCGCGGCATGGTCGTCATTCGCGTGCCGGCCGAGAGCTACGATAGCATCCTGGCCAGAATTCGCGCGCTGGGCAGCCGCGTGCTGAGCGAGAACAGCAGCGCCAGCGACGTCACCGCCGAGTACACCGACCTGGAGGCGCAACTGCGCAACCTGGAGGCGGCCGAGCGGGAGCTGCAAGCTCTGCTGACCGAGGTGCGCCAGCGGCCCAACGCCAAGCCGTCCGACATTCTGGAGGTGTTCAACGCCCTGAGCCAGAAGCGGGGCGAGATCGAGCAGGTCAAGGGACGCTTGCAGTACTTGCAGAACCAGGTGGGCTTTTCTACCATCAGCGTCGACCTGGTGCCCGACGAGGTGACCGCGCCGGTGATCGACGAGGGCTGGCAGCCTCTGGTCACGGTCAAGAACGCCTTCCGTTCGCTGGTCAGCATCCTGCAAGGGCTGGTCGTAGTGCTGATCAATCTGGTAATCGTGGTACTTCCGGTGTTGCTGCTGGTGGCCCTACCCATCGTGCTGCTGGTGTTGCTTGTGCGCTGGTGGATGCGGCGGCGCAAGGGATCGCAGCCAACTGCGACGGCGCCAACCGCAGGCGATGAGAAATGACCCGCAGAAAAGACATTTCTTCCAAGAAATGTCTTTTCTGCATCCCGCACCGTAGCAGTTCAGCGTGGCGGCTGGCCGTGGGTGGGCGCCTGAACGCCAGGCGGGGGCGGCGCGCCGACCCACTGGTTGCGCATCGCCCAATCCTGAATCAACTCGTTGTAGATCTCCAGCGTCTCGCTGAGCGCCGTCTGCTGCTGGTCGCGCGTACGCTGGGCCTGCGCTGCGCGCGTGAGACCCAGGCGCAGCATCACCTCTTGCTGCACCTTGCGGGGACTGCCGATGTTCTCGAACTCGAACTTGCCTTCGACTGAGGCCGTCTCGACCACCACCGTGCCAAAGTTGATCAGGTTGGCCCACAAGCCGGGGATCACGTAGTTGGCATTCTGCACCTTCTCCCACTCGGCCTGGCGCCGCCGTTCGTACAAACCCAGCGGTATCTTGTAGATATAAGTGATGTGGGTCTTGGTCAGGATGTACTTGTCGTTGCGCCAGTTCTCCACGCGAAACCACAGCCATACGATGCAGACAATCAAAAAGATGGTGTAGGCGGTGCCGAACGTCTGGAAGTCCTGGCGAAAATCCCTCAGGCTGACCACATCCAGGATTGCCAACGTGGCAGTAACGCCGATGACGGCCAGCGGGATAGCTGCTGCCTTGAGCAGGAACCACGGGTGCTTGCGATAGACGATGTCGTCCTCCATCGGCTTGATTTCCCGGCGTTTCTTGGCCTCGCGCTCGAGTAGGATCTTCTCCTGGGTGTACTTGGGTAGGATGCGTATCAGCGTCAGATAGATGGCCTCCGGCCGCGAGCGCAGCCAGCGCCAGAAGCGGCGCCAGGGGTTGGTGAGACGCTGCCAGAAGCGCTGCGAGCCGGTGAGCTGAGGCGGCATGACCATGTCTGGCGGCAGCACCCGGTCGGGGATGTCCGGGATAAGTCGTATCTTCAGGCGGGAGAGTATCTTGTTGCGCAGGTTTTCGCGCTGAGCGCCTAGCTCACCCGCGCGCGCCTTGCCCTGCAAAGCGCGGATCCGTCCCTCCACATCATCGGGCAGAGGGATCATCTCGAACAAGATCACCCCCAGGCCGGCGGTGGTGATGGTGAGCAGCGCATAGTTGAACAGCTTGCCGAAGATGCTGGCCTGGCTGGTGACATCCTGGATGCGTTCCAGCGGCGCAGTTTGTTGGTTCTCGTAGAACACTAATACCCGCTCGTGTCGCAGCACGCGCTTGGTGGTGATAACATAGTAGTCGTTCAGGTAGTCGATGACAAACCAGGCCACTGGCAGACCCAGCAGCAGCATAGCCACCAGTGCATAGGTGGT
The DNA here is from genome assembly GCA_041300885.1 of Anaerolineae bacterium. Lineage (GTDB taxonomy): Bacteria > Chloroflexota > Anaerolineae > JAAEKA01 > JAAEKA01 > JAAEKA01. The sequence continues at coordinate 4,637 of JBFYTD010000067.1, forward strand.
CTCGTGCAGCGAGATCACTGAGAGCAAACTGTCCGCCGCCACCAGCAGCGCATAAGCGCCGAAGACTGCGGCGAAGACCAGAGCCAATCGCCCAGCCAGCCACAGCCAATGCCTGCGCCGGAACAAGACGACCTCTTCGTCAGCCTCTTGCCAACTGTAGCGCGTCTTCTCCTTCGGCTTTTCGCTGAGCTCTACCCAGAGCCGGGTGTCGCTCCATTGTTCGCTGTTGGACTGCGTCAGATACAGCACGTCGTCATGCTGCAATGTGAGCCAATCGGTGCCATCCAAAGGCTCGCCCAGAGGGCCAGTTTCGACCATGGAGCGCACCGTGGCGCCATGCCGGTCGCCGCGCAAGAGCGCATTGATGCCATAGAAATCCTTAACGCCGACGCGGCTGTAGTGGCGCGGCCGCTCCTTGCCGTCGTCGTCGGTTGCCCGCACCAAGGCCGCACCGACCGACAGGACGTACAACTTGGAGCCGATCTGTCCCTGACGGGTCACGTCCAGGTTGGACGGCACGTGCTCCCAGCCGGTAATGGTCTCGAGGGCTGCCCAATGGTCGTCTGTCAGGCCTGCAAACAGCGGCTCGTTGCGCAGCGCCTCTTTGAGCCTGGCGGCAATGCGGGGCCGGTTGCGCAGGACGTACTGCACGTCGCTGAAGCGTTCCTCCAACTGCTCGACGTAGGTGGCCGCGATACGAATGACGCTCACCTTGGTTGCCGCCACCGCTGTCACGCTCAACTGGTGCGGAATGCGCATCAGGCCGCCGACGAAATAGTTGCCAGCGGTCAGCAGGTGCGGCAGCGCGCTGAACCCCTGCTGCTGAACAACATCGGGCGTTGGCCCGGTAGCGATCAACTGGCCGCCGCCGCTCAGTTCCGTCTGCATTTGCTGCGTAATGCGCACCTGGCCTTGGTCGATCAGATAGAGATGGCTCTCGGCCTGCTCGGCAGTGCAGATCGGCTCGCCAGCCTCAAAGTACTTCTCTTCAGCAGTCACCGACAGGCGCTCGATCTGGTCATCGTCCAACACGCGCAAAAGCGGCATGGCCTGCAAGCGGGCGGCCGTGTTGGTGTAGAAGATCACCCACAGATCAGGGTGTTTGGTCAGCAGTTCACTCAAAATAGCCGCGCTGACGCGCAGCAAAATCGAGTCGAGCTCGGCTCTCGCAGTGCTGGCGTAGCTGGCCCCCCGGAACAACGCTTGTTGCGTGAAGAACTCCCCATCGCGTAGGGTGCGGTGCCACCATTCGACCCCTTGCGCGCTGGCGACGGACTGGCGAACCTGGCCAGAATAGACGAGATAGGCATCGTCTGCCTGATAGCTGGTGTCGAACACCATGTCGCCAATGGGCACGTCGATCACCACGACGTCTCTCGCCAATTGCTCTACTTCGGCCTGCGGCCAAGAAGCAAGACGAGGCCTGACCTTGAGAAAGTCGTAGATATCGTTCCAGCTTGGAGTGGTTTCTGCTGTCACGGGAGTAGGCTCCTCGGGCCCGGCTGAGCTAACCTGCTGGCCATGCGCAGGGGGCCGGGCATGATTGGACCGATTATAGCATAGATTCCCAACGTAGGCACATCCGTTCTGCGCGAATTTGGGTGGCGCCTGGCGCTGGCTGGCGCTGTTCAACCTGGTGCGGTCGGGCGTTGATCCGCAGCACACAACGACCACCGCAAAAATTGGCGCAGTGCGTCACAGGATGGTATAATCAGCCCCACTCGATTCGCGACTTCTGTTCAGACAATTCGCAGAAAGATCACAAGGAGGTGACACCTTGAACTTCGTCGTTTGTGTGAAGCAGACACCCGACACAGCCGAACTGCCCAAGATCAGCGCAGCCGAGGCTGTCAGCGGCGACATCAAGGCGACGCTCGTGCTCAACCCCTGGGACGAGTTCGCCGTGGAAGAGGCCCTGCTTCTCGAAGATCGCTTTGGCGGCGACGTGACCGTGGTGACTGTGGGGCCAGAAAAGGCCACCGAGGCGTTGAAGGACGCCATCGCCCGCGGCGTGAAAAGCGCTGTGCTGCTGGACGATCCGGCCTTCGCAGGTTCCGATGCCTGGGGCACCGCCGCGATTTTAACCGCCGCCATCAAAAAGAACGGCGCAGCCGATGTCATCCTGACCGGCAAGATGTCGGTCGATGGCAACAGCGGTTTGGTCGCTCCGGGCCTGGCCCGCAAGCTGGGGGCCACACTGTTGACCCAAGTGACCAAGATCGTCGATATCTCCGGCGGCAAGATCACCGTAGAGCGCCAACTGGAGGAAGGGCGGGAGACCATCACCGCCAGCCTGCCGGCCGTGGTCTCGGTCAGCAAGGAGATCAACGAGCCCCGCTACCCCAGCTTCATGGGCATCCGCAAGGCCGCCAAGGCATCTATTCCCGCCTGGAAACTGGCCGACTTGGGCCTTAGCGCCAGCGAAGTCGGCGCAGGGGCTGCCAAGGCCAACTGGACCGACGTTCGCAAGCCGCCCGCACGCGCCTCGCATGTCGTGCTGGTCAAGGAAGCGACCGTCGAAGCAACCGCTGCCAAGCTGGCCGACCTGTTGATGGCCGAGAAGGTCATCTAAGGGAAGGAGAACCAAGATGAGTATTCTAGTCTACATCGAACAGTTCGACGGCAAGGCAGCACCGGTTTCCTGGGAAGTCCTGGGCAAGGCGCGTGGGCTGGCTGACCAAATGGGCGGCAAGCTGGCGGCCGTGGTGATCGGCAACGGCGTCGAGGCCGTGGCCAAGGACGCCGTCAGCTACGGCGCCGACGTGGTGCATTTGGTCGAGGACGCCTCCCTGGCCGCCTTCCGCATGGATCCCTATGCTGCCGTGGTCGAAGACCTGGTCAAGGCCCACAGTCCCAAGGTCGTGCTCTTCCCCGCCACCGCGCGCGGCCGCGACCTGTCGGCCGTGGTGGCCTGCGACTTGAACGCTGGCCTGGCCGCCGACTGCAGCGATCTGAGCCTCGCCGACGGCGGGCTGGCGGCAGTGCGGCCGGTCTTCTCCGGCAACCTGCTAACCACCGTGCTCTTCAATGGCCCACTGGCTGTGGCCAGCGTGCGGCCCCGCTCGTTCCCCACCCCCGAGGCCAACCCTGGCCGCGCGGGCGAGATCCTCAAGTCCGGCCCGGTGGCTCCCGCCACTGGCATTCGTGAGGAGATCAAGAGCTTCGAGGTCACGGGCACCGGCGAGGTCAGCCTGACCGACGCCAAGATTATCGTCAGCGGCGGCCGCGGCGTGGCCAAGGATCCCGATCTGGGCTTCAAGCTGGTCAAGGAATTGGCCGACACCCTGGGCGGCGCGATGGGCGCCAGCCGCGCGGCCGTGGACGCAGGCTACATCCCCTACAAGCACCAGGTGGGCCAGACCGGCAAGGTGGTGCGGCCTGATCTGTACATCGCCAACGGCATCAGCGGCGCGATCCAGCACCTGGCCGGCATGGGCAACGCCAAGATCATCGTCGCGGTCA
>JBFYTD010000519.1:0-2837 GCA_041300885.1 Anaerolineae bacterium
TGCGCCTTGCCGGAGAACATGATCTGCGCCGGGCCCTGGGGGTTGTTGAGCAGGCGGTCGAAGCGCTCCATGTCGCGAAAGATCAAGGTGGCGCGCTTGTAGGTGGCAAAGCGGCGGGCAAAGCCGATAGTGAAGGCATCTTCGGCGAAGACTCCCTCGATCAAATCCAGCACGGCCGGCGACTCGCCCTGGCGGATGGCGCGGGCGCGAGCGCGGCGGCGTACAAAGTCGACCAGGCGGCGCTTGGCCGTCCGTTGCGTCTGCCAGAAGGCCTCGTCAGGGATGGCGTAGATGCCGTCGAGCACGCCCGGCTCGTCCAATCGCTCGCGCCAGTCTGCCGGCAGATAGGCATTGAGCAGCGCGGCCATGTCCGGCCCCAGCCAGGTCTCCAGATGGACGCCGTTAGTGACGTGGCCGATAGGCACCTCGTCCACCGGCGTCTGCGGCCAGAGCCACTGCCACATGTCGCGCGAGACCTCGCCGTGCAGCGCGGCCACGCCGTTGGTGCGCCCCGCCATGCGCAGCGCCAGCACGGTCATGCTGAAGCCAGGGCCCCAGACCTGGTCGTGGCGCGCCAGTTCCAGGAACGGCTCGCGCTCAAGGCCAAGCTGCGGCCAGTAGTGGCTGAAGAAGCGGTCCATCAGGTCCCAGTTGAACACGTCGTGGCCGGCCGGGACGGGGGTGTGGGTGGTGAAGACGGTGCTCGCCCGCACCACCTCCTGGGCTTCGGCGAAGTTCAGCCCCTGCTCCTGCACGTAGTTGCGCGCCCGCTCCAGGCCCAGGAAAGCCGAGTGGCCTTCGTTCATGTGCCAGACAGCCGGCTCCAGCCCCAGGGCGCGCACAGCGCGCACGCCGCCGATGCCCAGCACGAACTCCTGGCTGATACGCAGGTTCTGGTCGCCGCCGTAGAGCCGTGCGCTCAGCTCGCGGTCGCCCGGCTGGTTCTGCGGCACGTCGGTGTCCATCAAGTAGAGCGGGATGCGCCCCACCTGGATCTTCCACACCTTGGCGTAGACGTCCCGGCCGGGCAGCTCGCACTTGACCAGCACTTCCTTGCCGTCTTTGCCAATGGCTGGGGCAGCCGGCACCTCGGAGAAGCTGAGCTTGCTGTAACGGGCCTCCTGCCAGCCCTCGGCGTTGATGTACTGGGTGAAATAGCCCTGTGGGTAGAGAAAACCGACGGCGACGAAGGGCAGCCCAAGGTCGCTGGCCGTCTTGCAATGGTCGCCCGACAGCACACCCAGACCGCCGGAGTAGATAGGCAGCGCCTCGTGCAGGCCAAACTCGGCCGAGAAGTAGGCGATAGTTTGGCCGGCCAGGTCGGGGAAGGTGCGGCTGAACCAGGTCTCGGCCGGGTTCATGTAGGCGTCAAAGCGGGCCAGCACAGCCTGATAGCGGGCCACGGTGGGCGCGTCGGACGCGGCCGCGTCCAGCTTCTCCTGCTTGACCTCGCGCAGCAGCTTGACCGGGTTGTGGGTCACGCGCTCCCACAGATCGGGGTCGATGTCGCCGAAGACCGCCTGGGCGTCGGCATTCCAACTCCACCACAGGTTGTCGGCCAGCTCGGTCAGCCGGCTGATCTGTTCTGGAATACGGGGAAAGATCGATAAACGACCTAAGATTTTCACGAATGATCTCCTTGCGCAGATAGAGTTGGCATCTCTTCTGCAGAGATGCCAACTCTCGGATAGCCTGAGGAGATTATACCGCGGCGTACCGTGATCGGCAAGATGACCGGTGGGTTGCGGCAGGGTTGCAAGAAAGCCTGATAAGGGTCGTAGTGACGTGCCCGATCATGCTTCAACCCCAGCCCGCTGTCCAGTTGGCCGGTGGTATACGCCTAAGCGGTTGGCAAAATGGAGTAAGGGGGTGTACAATGCATGCAGCAGGGCGTGCTGCATGGCGAGCTTTCCGGACGGGCTGCCACGGTACAGCGTCAGTTGACATGGCGTTTGGGCGTAATGTCCAGAGAGGACGAGCAGCGCGTGCGCTCACTCTCCGTAACCATGCTGGATCGGCTGGCGGAGGACCTGTTGGACTTCACTGAGCCGGACGACTTGCAGCGCTGGTTTGCCCGTTACGTGACGCAGTAGCCGCGGTCGGTTACGACTGCCTCAACCGACTGCCCTATCAGCCAGGCGGCTGGGACGAACGTTGTCACGCGTTCGCATCAGCCGCTTAGTAATCGTCCAGAAATAAGTTGGTGCTCTGGCCGGTCTCCTGACCGAGCCAGCCCGCCATGTTATTTCTGGACAGGTACTTATTTGTGCCCGTGGCAATACGAGTCGAGATGCTTCGGCGTACCTCAGTACGACACTCACAAGGACTTTTGAGAAGCCCTGGGTACCATCTCAGGGCTTTCAAGCGCCGCACTTGGGTCAGGCACCGGCGGGAGGAATGGAGCACTACCCCTTGAGGGACAACGATCCTGCTGTGTGAGACACCACCGGTTTCTCATGCGATGTACCCCTGCTCGCGCAGCCAGCGCTCCGTGCGCGCCATGCCCTCGTCCAGATCGACGGCCGGCGCATAGCCCAGCACCCGCTGCGCCTTGGCGATACTGAAGCGACTGGGGTTGAAGCGGAAATGATAGCTCCACGGCCCCGGCACAGATTTGCCCAACAGGCGGCGCAGCCAGCGGCCCGGCGGGCTGACCGCGCCCCTCGCCAGCCAGGCTGGGTAGACCGGCAGGCGCTCCCGCCCCAGCATGGCTGCATAGCGGCTGTAATACTCGCGATAGGTGATGGCCGTGCCGTCGCACAGGTTGAAGGTCTCGCCCACGGCAGCCGGGCTGCGCAGCGCCAGCAGCACGCCGTCCACCACGTTGTCGATGTAGC
>JBFYTD010000520.1:0-2832 GCA_041300885.1 Anaerolineae bacterium
GTGGATTCGTAGTCCCGCACCGGGTGGCCCTGCTCATCGGTCCGGTGCTGGGTGAAGACACAACCCAGGTAAACCTGGCGTGTCTTGGCCGTGCCGTCGGCCTGCTTGCCGCGCCGGCCCTTTAACTCCGGGGCTGCCATCGGCACGCCCGTGCCGTCCGCGCTGACATACAGCACTGGCGCATCGCACGGGCCGTAACAGTTTAGCGGAAAGGGAAAGATTTCGCTGGACTCCGGAGCGCGCCGGGGCCAGGCTCCGGGTGTGAGCGATGAAGTGATGGTGCAAGGCCGGGTGCAAGGCCGGGTGCTGGGCGCCGAGGAGCTGGCGCAACTGCGCGCGTTGATCGCCGCCCATCCCCAGGCCAGCCGTCGCCAACTCTCCGCGCAGCTCTGCCAGGCGTGGGACTGGACAAACGACGCCGGCCAGTTCAAGGACATGGCCGCCCGCAGCCTGATGCTCAAACTGCATCAGCGCGGGCTGATCACTTTACCCCAACGCCGCCAAAGGCCCACCACCCATCGCCGGGGTCAAGCCGCTCCTTGGGAGTTGCCCTTGGAGTTTGCCAGTGCGCCACCGCTGTGCACGGAGTTGAACTCGGTGCAGCCGCTCAATCTCCACTGCCTCGGGCCCCAACACCCCGATCAGCGCCTCTTCACCGCCCTGATCACCCGGCATCATTACCTGGGGCTGCGCACCACCGTGGGCGAGAATCTCAAATACCTGGTGCGCGCCAACGACGGTCGCCCCCTGGCCTGTCTGCTCTTCGGCGCCGCCGCCTGGAAGGTCGCCGCCCGCGATGCCTGGATCGGCTGGTCGGCCGCCCAGCGTGCCCGCCGTCTGCAATGGATCACCAACAACACCCGGTTCCTCATTCTGCCCGGGGTGCAGATTCCCCACCTGGCCAGTCATGTGTTGGGCTTGGTGGCCCGGCGCATTGCCCGCGACTGGCAGGCCAAATACGGCCACCCCGTCGTGGCCTTGGAGACCTTCGTCCAACGCGACCGCTTCGCGGGCACCTGTTACCGCGCGGCCAATTGGGTGCATCTGGGCGCCACCACCGGTCGCACCCGGCAGGATCGTGACCATCAATTACAGCGGCCCCGCAAAGACGTGTATCTGCTGCCGCTGCGCCCCGATTGGCGCGCGCACCTGCACGCCAACCTTTGATCTCCCGCGCCGATGGCCACACGTCCGCCCCCTTACGACGAGTTCTACGGGAAGACCTGTCCCTATCGTCTGGCTTGCCCCCATCTGCAGGGTCAGAATGTGGAAACGCTCTGGCAGGAGAACCAACGCCTGCGGGAGGAAAACCGCCAAGTGCATCAGCGCAACGAGCACCTGGTCGGGCAACTGCGCGACTCGGAAGCCCGCTGCGCCCAACTGGAGGCGCGCCATCGGCGCCAGTTCAAAGCCAACCGCGAGGCCCAGGACGAAAGCAACGATACTCACCCTCCTCGTTGCCCTCGTCGCCGCGGCGCACCCAAGGGCCATGCGCCCTGGCGCCGTCCCCCACCCCAGCGGGTGGATCACCTCGTGCCCGTGTCCCGGCCCACCACCTGTCCCCATTGTCACACGCCCGACCTGCCGGCCCATCCCGCGGTCCACCGCCACTGCCAGGAAGACATCGTGGTGGTTCCCCGCACCGTCGTCACCGAATACCGCCACGGCCAATCCTGGTGTGTGCGCTGCCAGCGGCCCGTCCATCAAACCGGCCCCGGCGAAATGCGTCACGCGGCCATCGGCCCGGTGGCCAAAGCCACCGCCGCCTGGCTGCGCTACGACGTGGGCCTGTCCTATCGCAAGATCCAGCGGCTCTTCGACCAGCTCTTCGGCCTGCACTTTGTGCCCGCCTCCGCCCTGGGCTTTGACCGGCAACTGACCCGGCGCGCCGCCGACCTCTATGCCGACCTGCGCGCCAAGATCCAGGCCGCCGATTGTCTCCACGCCGACGAGACCCACTGGCGCGTGGACGGCGTGAATTATTTCCTGTGGTATGTCGGCAACGGGCAACTCAGTTGTTATCACATCGCCCGCCATCGCTCCGCCGCGGTGGCCATCGACCTGGTGGGCGAACCCTTCGCGGGCCTGCTGCACACCGACGATTACGCCGCCTACCCCCGCGTGCAGCCGCTCCACCACCAAAGCTGCCTCTCCCATCATCTGCGCACTGCCCGCGACCTGCAGGAACAACTCCAGAACGCTCCGCGCAATCACGGCCCGCGCTCCCGCACCGTGCAGGACTTTCTCCAACCCTTGATCGCTTGGATTCAACGCGTCTGCCACGCCCGCCAACAAGCCGCTCAAGCCGGAAAACCCGCCACCGCCTTGCAACCCCGCCGCGCCCGCTGGCTCCGACAACTGGATCAGATCTGCCGCCGCCCCCGGCCCGAGCCCGAGGTGGAAACCTTTCGCCAACGCCTGGTCAAACACCGCGACCGGCTGCTGGCCTTTGTCGAACATCCCCAGGGCCAACCCACCAACAACGCCGCCGAGCAGGCCCTGCGCCCCAGCGTCATTCTGCGCAAGATCACCTTCGGCCACCGGTCCGACGCCGGGGCGCACCATCACAGCGTCTTGAGCAGTTTGATCCAGACCGCCCGCAAACAAGGCGCCGCCCCGCGCACCGTTCTGGAGAAGCTCCTCTGCGACCAACCCCGCCAGGCCCAAGCCGCCCTCTACCCCAATGCCCCGGACACTTCCTGAAAGCCGCTTCCCTTTCCGCTAAACTGTTACGCGGTGGCCCTGGCTGGGCGTCCGACGCCTGTTGGGGGAGTATCGCGTGCCCAAGGACAGCAAGGTGGGCCGGCACTATCTGGAACGGTGTGTAGAAGA
>JBFYTD010000521.1:0-2831 GCA_041300885.1 Anaerolineae bacterium
TGCTGATCCCGACGTCCGTGCTGAGGCTGAAAGCGCGTTGCAGCGCCTGGATCAGCGTTATCGTTAGTTCCACGTCTTTCGTCCAATTTTCCCTGACCGGGCGGGCGCGCAAAAAGCCGGCGCGACGCACTCCTTGTTGAGAGTGCGTCGCGCCGGCTTTTTGTGCGCCCGGCTGGTCAGGGAAATCTGGACGAAAGAAGTGGAACTAACGATAACGCTGATCCAGGCGCTGCAACGCGCTTTCAGCCTCAGCACGGACGTCGGGATCAGCATCGCGAATGGCAATAGCGACCAGCGCAGGCCGTACCCGCGGCGAGTCGATCTCGGACAGCGCCCAGACTGCCGACCGGCGCACGCTGGGAGCGGAGTCCTGCTGGGCGGCGCGCAGCAGTCCGTTGAGCGCGCTTGGAGGGGCCAGATAGCCCAACAGATCGGCAGCGTGGCGTCGAGCGGGGACCTGTGGCACGCGTAAGGTGCCCACTAGAGTATCAATCGCCTGGTCGCCGCCGTACAACAGGCCGATCTGCGCTGCGTTGCGGCGGGCGGTCAATTCTTCGTCCACCAGGGCGCCGGCCAACGCCTGAGTAGCCTGCTGCGTGCCGATGCCGCCCAGGGCCGTGGCAGCCAATCGTGGGGTGTCGGAGGTTCGAAAGATTTCGATCAAACGCGACACGGCCGCGGCTGTGCCAGATAGGGCCAGTTGCTGGGCGGCGCGCTCGGCTGCCAGAAGGTCCTCACCGGCCAGCGCGTCCAGCAACTGCTCGATATCCGGGGTCGGAGTTGCACTTTGGCCAGCCACAGGGGAGAGTGGCAGCGCAGCCAGGGCAAGCCAGGCAATACACAGGATTGTGATGGCACGGGTCAGGATGGAAGGGGCGTGTGTCATGATGGCTATTATAGCCCAAGTCCGGGTCAGCGAGAAATGGCTATCTGCCGCCAGACAAACCCCGAAAAAAAGGTATGTGCGCTCCGGTCAGCCCGTCCGGAGCGCACATGGGGAGAGGAGGGGAAGGAAATACAACGCAAGACACCCCATAGACGGGAGGTTCCAGAGAAAGGTTCCCGGAGCGTTGACAAATTTTTGCGGACGGGTTAAGATAGCCTGCACAGAGATTTCGGAAGTCGCCGGTTGTGACAACAAGTGGCTCAACAGGCCACAACCTGGCTCTTTGCCCAAGCGCGGCGACTTCCGAAATCTGATGTCTTAGCGCCTATGCAATCCCTTCAACTTCGCCAGCGCGACTATCTGCTGCGCATCAGCCGGGCCATGACCTCGCGGCTGGACCTGCCCTCCCTCCTGCGCCTGATCCTCAACAGCGCCGTGGAGATGATAGGCGGCGAGGTTGGCCTGCTGGTGCTGCGCCAAGGCGATGGACGGCTGGCGCCCCAGGCCATCTACGGCCTGCCGCCGGCCAAGGCCGCCCAGGTCGCCTCTTTGTTGCGCGAGGGCAGCGACCTGGCCAGCTTGGGCGATGGCGGTTGGAGTCTGCCCGATCTGTCGATGACCCTGCTGTCGGCGGCGGCGGGCATCCCTCTGCGCCAGGTGGTACAGATACCTCTGCGCAGCGAGGACGAGCTGGTGGGCGCGATCTACGTCTTTCGCAGCGGCGGCGCCGCCTTTGGCGGCAACGAGCGTCAGGTATTGCAGAGCTTCGCCGACCAGGCTGCCATCGCCGTGCGCAACGCGCGCCTCTACGAGCAGGTTACGGCTGAGAAACGCCGCCTGGACGCTATCATCGAAAACAGCGCCAACGGCGTGATGATCCTCTCCCCCGACCGTCGGGTACAGGTGATAAACCGGGCGCTGGCGGCCCTGACCGGCTGGCCGGCTGAGGAGGCGACTGGGGAGCCATGCTGGAAGGTCATGCCGCTGGAAAACGCCGTGGGACCCAACCTGTGCGCGGCCGAGGGCATTGCGGCCCTGTTGGGCGAGATCGACCCGGCCGCGCCGCCCCAGGCTGAGCCTTCTCTCTACGTCGAAGGCGACTTGCTCCGGCCCGGCGGCTCGCGGTTGACCCTGGGCGTGACCTACACACCGCTGTACGACGCCGAGGGCCGCTTGCTCAGCATCATCGTCAACGTGGTGGACATTACCCGCTTCCGCGAGGCCGAACAGATGAAGTCGACCTTCGTCAGCGTGATCTCGCACGAGTTGAAAACGCCGGTGGCGCTGATCAAGGGCTACGCGGGCACGCTGCGCCGGCCCGACGCGGCCTGGGATCCCGAGACGCTGGCCGATGGCCTGACCGTGATCGAAGAGGAGGCTGACCGGCTGAACGCGCTGATCGACAACCTGCTGGATGCCAGCCGCATCCAGGCCGGCGTCTTCAAGCTGGATCTGAACGACGTAGACCTGCAACGGTTGGCTGCGAAGGTCGTGGACCGCTTTCGCCTGCAGACCGACAGCCATCCGTTCGAGCTGGACTTTCCGGACGACCTGCCCTCGGTGCTGGCCGACGAGGCCCGCATCCGCCAGGTGCTGGACAACCTGGTCAGCAACGCCATCAAGTACTCGCCGCAGGGCGGTTCGATCCGTATCGGCGCCTGGCAGGACGGGCCAGGGGTCACGGTCTATGTGGCCGACCAGGGCATCGGCATCCCGGCTGACGAGCAGGGCCGGCTTTTCAACAGCTTCTACCGCGTCGACTCCGGTCTGCGCCGCCAGACCAAAGGCACCGGCCTGGGCCTCTACCTGTGCAAAGCCATCGTCGAAGCCCACGACGGCCGCATCTGGCTGCGTAGCGAGCTGGGTAAAGGTACGACGTTCTTTTTTGTGCTGCCGGCTGTGGTTGAGGAATAGTGTCACGTGTCGGAGTGTCACGTGTCGGAGT
>JBFYTD010000068.1:0-8088 GCA_041300885.1 Anaerolineae bacterium
ACGAATCGCACCCAGTCATAGCTCAGGTAGCCCACCGCGCCGCCGATGAAGCGCGGCAGGCCGTCCACGTGGATCGGCGTGCGCTGGCGCAGCAGCTCCTCGACGACGCTCAACGGGTCGTTGGCGCTGCGCGTCTCCAGCACCGCCCCGCCAGCGCCGCGCAGGCTCACCTGACCGCTGCGGGCGATCAACGCCAGCGGGGCCTGCACACCGATGAACGAATAGCGGCCCATCTGCTCGCCCTTCTCCACCGACTCCAGCAGAAAGGAGGGGCTGCCGTCGCGCAGCTTCAGATAGACCGATACTGGCGTCTCCAGATCAGCCGGCAGCTCGCGGTAGATCGGAAGGAGATTGCCCTGGCCGGCCAGAGAGCGGACTTGGTCGAGGGGTGGTTTGTACATGGTTGGTGTCCTGGTGATTGGGTGATCAGGTGATTAGGTGATTGGGTGGCTGAGGCTGGGCAAGTCACCCAATCACCCAATCAACCAGTCACCCAATAAAAAAACGCCCATCGTCCCGCGCAACATCGTGCGCAACAGGGACGAGAGGCGTCTCGCGGTGCCACCCTGGTTAGGCGGGCAAACAGAACCCTGCGATGAAGCGCAGGGACGGTGTGCCAGCCTCACTCTGCGGAGACGGTTATCAGTGACCAGTGAACAGTCCTTCTGGCAACTGTTTACTGCTTACTGTTGACTGTATACTGTCAACGATCTCCAGCGCCCTGATAACGGTGGCGTCTCCGGGGGAAGCTACTTAATGATGAATTGTGAATTGGGGAATTGGTGAATTGTTAATGAAGCAGAAGGACGGCTCCGGCCTTAACCATTCACGAATTCACCATTCACCAATTAACCATTGTTCGCATCCCAACTCCCCGGTCCATTCGCTGCCTGCGCTGTTGCCGGCTTCACAGCTTCCGTCGGCTCTCTGGAACCCGCTTCGACAGGTACTAGTCCGGTTCATCGTTGTTGTCTGTTCGGTTATGGGGGCGATTATGCCACAGGTGGCGCGAGCTGTCAAACGCCCGTTCGGGCTGCGGGCATGGTTCATTGACTGGCGCAGGAAACTCTACAATCTCCGCGCAGTCGAGCACGCCCACGTGCGGGTATTGCGTACACAAGCCGCACCTGGGGGTGCTCACTCCGCGATGAATTGCAGAGCTTGAATGAAACAGATTGAACCATGCCAGGCCGCAGATTTTGACATCATGCGCCGCCGTGCTACAATTCAACCCCGGTGTGCAACTATGACCCTACCATGCGACCGGATACGCTACGTCCTCCCACAACTTGATCCGACAACGGCTGCCGGCCCGATTCCCAGTGAATCGGGCGTTTTTTTGCCTGTCGCGCGCATGGTTGCCATCCTTTCCGAAAGGACGGCAACCATGCCGGAACACAACCCATGAGCCCAACCCTCCATCTCCCCGGCCTCGTCGACGTCCATACCCACCTGCGCGTGCCCGGCGGCGAGCACAAGGAAGATTTCGTCAGCGGCACTGCGGCCGCCCTGGCCGGCGGCTTCACGCAGATTCTGGCCATGCCTAACACCTCGCCGCCGCTGGCTACGCTGGACGTGCTGCACGCGACGCGGGCTATCGCCAGCGAAACGGTGCGCTGCGACGTGGGTCTGTACGCCGGCGCCAGCCCGCAGCACGTGGACGAGCTGCGGGCGCTGGCCGCACAAGCCGTGGCGCTCAAGATCTACCTCAACGACACCTTCGGCCCGCTGCGCGTCGAAGAGCTGCCCACGCTGCACGGCTGCTTCCGCCTGTGGCCGCGGGACAAGATGATCGCCATGCACGCCGAAGGGCAGAGCGTGGCCGTGGGCATCGGACTGGCTGCGGCCTACCGCCGGCCGGTGCATTTCTGCCACATCAGCCGGCGCGACGAGATCGAGTTGATCGCCGCAGCCAAGCAAGCCGGCCTGCCCGTCACCTGCGAGGTTACGCCGCACCACCTCTTTTTGACCGACCGGGACGCGGCGCGGCTGGGGCCGCTGGGCGACATGCGGCCACGGCTGGCCACGCAGGATGACCGGGACACGCTGTGGGCGCATATCGCCAGCACCGTGGACTGCATCGCCACCGACCACGCGCCGCACACCCTGGCCGAGAAGGCTTCGGCGACCCCGCCGCCGGGCGTGGCCGGGCTGGAGACCTCGCTGCCCTTGATGTTGACGGCCGTGCAGCAGGGCCGGCTGACCCTGGATCGCCTGGTGGAACTGATGGCTCTTAATCCCCGTCGTATCTTCGGCTTGCCCGCCCAGCCCGACACCACCGTCGAGATCGACCGCGAAGCTCGCACCACCCTGGCCAACGACCGGCTCCTCACCCGCTGTGGCTGGACCCCCTTCGCCGGCATGGTGGTGCAAGGGCTCGTGCGCCGCGTGACCCTGCGCGGCCAGGTGGTCTACGACGTAGACCGGCCGGAGGCGCTGGCCCCGCCTGGCGCCGGCCGGGTGATCTAGACGACGAGGACTGACAGTGCTGATCCAGGCCAGATGCTGCGCCAACGCGTTGAGGCTGGCCGCTCGCCAAAACAGCACTGTCAGTCCTATCACCAAGGAGTGTATGATGTCCCCTCGACTGCAACGACGAATGATCCTGGTCTTTGTGATGGCATTGCTCGTGAGTAGCGCCTCAGCCAGCGCCGGCATGGCCGCGGAACCTGAACTGAACTGCGCCGGCGTGACCCAGGTGCCGCTGGCTGAGTGCCAGGCGCTGGAAGCGCTCTATGCCAGCACCAACGGCGCCCAGTGGTACGACAAGGCAGGCTGGACAACCACCAACACGCCCTGCTCCTGGTACGGCGTCACTTGCCAAGCCGGCCATGTCAGCCAGCTTAACTTGAGCGACAATAACCTGGCCGGCCCGCTTCCGGCCCAGCTTAGCGATCTGAGCGCGCTGCGCGTGCTTACCTTGGCGCGCAACGCACTAAGCGGCGCCGTTCCTACCGGACTAGGCAGCTTGGCGCAACTCCAGACCTTGGACCTGTCGGAAAACTCCCTGACCGGAACAGTCCCAACGCAACTGGGCAACCTGGCCGCCCTTCAGACTCTCAACCTGTCTAATAGCCAATTCTCAGGCGCCATCCCGACCCAACTGGCCAATCTGGCGGCTCTGCGGACTCTCGATCTGTCCAGCAATCAACTGAACGGCCAGATTCCTGGCGTTCTGAGCAGCCTTGCCAGCCTGGAAAAGCTGGCCCTCAACAACAACCAACTCACTGGTGCGATCCCGACGCAGTTGGGCAACCTGGCCAATCTGCAGCAACTGGTGCTCAGCGACAACGCCCTCACCGGCTCGATCCCCGCCAGTTTGGGCGGGCTCAACAACCTGACCTACCTGGTGCTGTTCCGAAACCAACTCGGCGGCGAGATTCCTGCGCAACTGGGCAACATGGCGCAGCTCCGTTACCTGATGCTCAACAGTAACCGGCTGAGTGGCCCGATTCCCAGCTCGCTGGGCAACCTGGCCCATCTGCAAGAGCTGTATCTCAACAGCAACGCGCTCTCTGGAGCGGCGCCTGATAGTTTGTGCAATCTCGTTCCCGTCCTGGAGACGATCCGTTTGGACTTCAACGCAGTGCATAGCGCGCCAGCCTGTGTCTCGGCCATCGATCCCTACTGGTACGAGACGCAGACCGTACCGCCGGCCCGTCTTGTCGGCACGCCCGGCGGTACGCAGGTGACGCTGAGCTGGGCTCCCATCGTCTATCAGGACCACCCTGGCTACTACGAGATTAGCTACCGGCCGGCCGGTGGCAGCTTCGCCGTACATGGCGTCACGGCCAGCAAAAGCACTGCCAGCTATCTGGTCACGGGGCTGTCACCCAGCACCACCTATGAGTTCCGCGTGCGCACCTTCACTGCCGCGCACAACGATTCGCCGGCTTACCAGCAAAACGACCTGTGGAGCGACTACACTATGATACCGCGCTCGATCTTCCTGCCGCTGGTAATCAGGAGGTAGCCCTTTTATGCACCATTCTTTCGGTGACAAGCTGGCGGCGGCTGTGGCTGCTAACCAGTCGCTGCTTTGCGTCGGCCTCGATCCCGACCCTGCTGCCTTCCCGGGTCATTTCGCCACAGGCGATCCAGGCCCGGCCCTGCTGGACTGGGGCAAGCGCCTGATCGAGCAGACGGCCGACCTGGTTTGCTGCTATAAGCCCAACAGCGCGTTCTACGAGCAGTTCGGCGCGGCCGGCTGGGAGGCCTTGCGCCAGACCATCGCCGCCGTGCCGCCGCACATCCCCGTGCTGCTGGACGCCAAGCGCGGCGACATCGGTAGCACAGCCGCGGCCTACGCGCGCGCGGTCTTCGATGGGCTGGGCGCCGACGCGGTCACGGTCAACCCCTACCTGGGCCAGGACAGCCTGGCTCCCTTCCTGGCCTACCCCGGCAAGGCGGCCTTCGTGCTGTGTTACACCTCCAACCCATCGGCGGCCGTCATCCAGGAGTTTGGACGGGATCAGCGCCTGTTCGAGCACATCGTCCAGCAGGCCGTGACCTGGGGTGAGCCAGGGCAGATCGGTCTGGTGGTAGGCGCGACCCAGCCGCAGGCGCTGGCTCGGGTGAGGGCGCTGCTGGCCGGCCGGCCCTGCTGGATTCTGGCCCCCGGCGTCGGCGCGCAAGGCGGCGATCTGCGGGCCGCGCTGGCGGCCGGGCTGGACGCGGACGGCAATGGCCTGCTGATCCCGGTCTCGCGCCATGTGATCTACGCCGACGACCCGCGCGCGGCTGCGCTGGTTTTACGCGATGCGATTAACCAGGAGCGGGCAGAGGAGAGAATACCACAACGAATGAGGACAACGGATGGGGAAGGGCCTTCCAGATTTCCTTCCTTTCCCTCTTCCCCCATTCCCCTCATCCTCGCGCTCCACGACGCAGGCTGCGTACAGTTTGGCCAGTTTACGTTGGCGTCGGGGGTGCAGTCGCCGATCTATCTGGACCTGCGCCGTATGGCCAGCTATCCCGGGCTGCTGCGCAAGGCCGCGGCGGCTTATGCGGATCTGCTGCTGCCGCTGCGCTACGACCGGCTGGCGGCCGTGCCTTACGCGGCTCTGACCATCGGCGCGGCCGTGGCGCTGGCCACCGACAGCCCGCTGATCTACCCGCGCAAGGAGGTCAAAGCCTACGGCACGGGTCGGGCAGTCGAGGGCGACTTCCAGCCAGGTCAGCGCGCGGCGGTGATCGAAGACCTGGTGACCAGCGCCGGCAGCGTGTTGACAGCCATCCAGGCGCTGGAGGCGGCCGGACTAGCCGTGTCCGATGTGGTGGTGTTGATCGACCGGGAGCAAGGCGGCCCGCAGAACCTTGCCGCAGCCGGCTACCGGCTGCACGCAGCGCTGACCCTATCGCAGATCGTCGCTGCGCTGGAGGCGGCCGGCCGCATCACAGCAACCGAAGCCGCCGCCGTGCGCAATTATCTGGGCGTGGCGCCTACCAGCCCGCTGCTGTAATCGTAACGCAATCCACTGGATTGCCTCCGAATAATCCGGGCCGATTGTTCTACAAAAGCGTAAGCGACAGCATAGCTCAACCCAAAAGGAGTTTACGACTCACATGACCACCCTTGCTCTTGAACCACTTTTTCAGGACGACGAGCGCCGCAAGACCAGCCGCGCCAATGGATTCACCGGCCAGGACATCCTCTCGGTGAGCCAGTTCAACCGCGAGAGCCTGGAATATGTCTTTGCTCGCGCCCATGAGATGCGCGAGATGGTGGATCGGGCCGGCTACAGCAACCTGCTCAAGGGCTACATCCTGACCTGCCTCTTCTATGAGCCAAGCACCCGCACCAGCGCGTCCTTTATTGCGGCCATGGAGCGGCTGGGCGGCAGCGTCATCCCCATCACCCAAGGCGTGCAGTTCAGTTCGGTCAGCAAGGGCGAGACCCTGGCCGACACGGTGCGTACCCTAGAGCAGTACTCCGATGCCATCGTGCTTCGTCATCCGGAGATCGGCTCGGCCAAGGTGGCGGCGGACTACAGCGCCGTGCCAGTGATCAACGCGGGCGACGGCGCGGGCGAGCATCCCACCCAGGCGCTGTTGGACCTGTTCACCATCCAGGAGGAGCTGGGCCGCATTGACGGCCTGAAGATCGCCATGGTGGGCGACCTGCGCTTCGGCCGCACCGTCCACTCGCTGACTAAGCTGCTGACCCAGTACGACGTCAGTCTGCGTTTTGTCTCGCCGGAGATCCTGCGCCTGCCGCTGGTCACCATGAACGAGGTCAAAGACGCGGGGCTAAACGTGCGCGAGACCCATGACGTGGCCGATGTGATCGAAAACGCCGACGTGCTCTACGTCACCCGTGTCCAGAAGGAGCGCTTCAGCGACTTGGCCCAGTACGAGGAGGTCAAGGGGCAATACGAGATCACGGCCGAGCTGATGGAGCGCGCCAAGGCCAAGATGGTGGTCATGCACCCCCTGCCGAGGGTCGGCGAGATCCACTACAGCGTCGACTCCGACCCGCGCGCCGCCTACTTCCGCCAGGTCAAGAACGGCATGTTCATCCGCATGGCGTTGCTGGCGATGGTGTTGGGGAAGGCGTAGTCGTTGGATCGTGTGGCCGTGCGGTCGTTGGATCGTGCGTTTGCGGCTAGAGGAGGGAATGAGCTGTGGCTGTCATCAAGAGATTTGAGGATTTGATCGCTTGGCAAAAGGCTCGACGGTTGGCGAATGTGATTTACGATCTGACCGATTTGCCGGCCTTCAAGCGCGATCCGCAGCTTCGCAATCAGTTAAGGGATGCTGCTGGCTCGGCTATGCATAACATCGCCGAAGGCTTCGATGCCGGCACGCCTGCGGAATACATCCGTTTCCTGAAAATCGCGCGGCGCTCATGCAGCGAGGTTCAGTCCGAGTTGTATTTGGCGCTGGACCGAAAGTACATCGACCAAGTGCAGTTTGCCGAGGGGTACACCCTGGCCACTGAGACCAAGCAACTCGTCAATGGTCTCATCAGTTACTTACGGAAAAGGCTGCAATAACCTGACACCAGATCAACAACGTGATGAACTCACCTGAGCCGATCAACGCGCAGTTGCGCGCACAAACGAACGAACAAACAAACGAACGAACGAACTCACGACTAGCCTGCGATTTTCTGGGCTTCCCGCTGCACTCGCCGCTGGTGTTGGCTTCTGGCATCATTGGGACCAGCGCGAGCTTGATGGCGCGGGCGGCGCGGGCGGGCGCGGGGATGGTCACGGCCAAGAGCTGCGGGCCAGCGCCGCGCGCCGGCCATCCCAACCCGGTGGCGTTGGACTGGGGCGGCGGGCTGCTCAACGCCATCGGCCTGACCAATCCCGGCGCAGAGCATGAGGCGGCGCTGCTGGCCGAGACCAAGCGCCGGCTGGCTCCGCTGGGCGTGCCGTTGATCGCCAGCATCTTCGCCGGCACCGTCGAGGAGTTCGGCCAGGTGGTGGCCATCGTTGCCCAGGCTCAGCCCGACCTGATCGAAGTCAACATCTCCTGCCCCAACGTGGGCGACGAGTTTGGGACGCCGTTTGCCGGCACGCCGGAAAGCGCGGCTGCGGTGACGGATGCAGTGCTGCGCGCGCTGGCTCGGTCGGGAGACCGGCCAGAGCAACTGGTGGGCCGGCCAGGGCAGAGAATCCCTGTCAGCATTAAGCTGGCGCCCAACGTGCCCGACATCGCCCGCATCGCCCGTGCTGTGGTCGAGGCTGGCGCGGACGCCATCACCGCGGTCAACACCATGCCAGGCATGATCATCGACGCAGCCTCCGGCCGGCCGGTGCTGTCCAACAAGGTGGGCGGCGTCAGCGGGCCGGCCCTCAAGCCCATCGCGCTGCGCGCAGTCTACGAGATCGCCCAAGCTGTCCCAGGTGTGCCCATCATCGGCACGGGCGGCGTCAACACGGGCCAGGACGCGGCCGAGATGCTGATGGCCGGGGCCACCGTGGTGGGCGTCGGCTCGGCTGTCTGGTACCGCGGCGTGGACGCCTTCGGCCAGATCAACGGCGAGCTGGCAGCGTTCATGGCGCTGCATGGCTTTCCCTCGGTGGCGTCGCTGCGGCGTAGAGCTCTCTGATTTCCCCCATCCACACCTCGCGAGCGAGT
>JBFYTD010000522.1:0-2829 GCA_041300885.1 Anaerolineae bacterium
CACTGCTCAGCTTCGCAGCGCCCGACCTGTCTGACACGGTAGAAGGTACGGCCCCCGGCCAGGTTAGCCTGAGCGCCATGCGGGAGGTCTACCGCGTCCAGACCATCAGCCAGCAGACGGCGCTGGTGGGCCTGCTGGCGCCCGACGCCAACAGCTCGCCGCTGCTGGTGGAGGGCAACCGTTGGCTGGGCTGGCAGGGGCTGAACGCCGTGCTGCTGCCGCTGCAACCCGCGCCCGGCGAGTTCGCTGCTGAAGCTCTCGACGCATTCTGGCCTGTCGCCCCTCTCTCAGGTGTCATCAAAGATCCTGGTACGCTTGCCAAAGTGATCGATGCATTAAGTGTCTTGCTGAACATCGATTCAGGAGCTTCACCCGATGCCTGACCCCGCGACCGAGCGATTCGTGGCCCAGGTTCCCGGCCTGCTGGCCGAACTGGAGCGCCGTGCGCAGGCGTTGTTCGGCCTGACCCTCACCCCCACGGTGGACAGCCTGCCCGCGCTGGAGCAGATCGCCCACTTCCTATACCAGGCGCGCGCCAGATTCGACCAGCAGGACCAGCGCATCAACATCCTGCTGCTGGGCGCGTACCTGGGTGAGATCGTGCGGCGTGAGCGGGGCGGCGTCTGGCGCGTCGATCCCGCGCTGGGGCTGCCGCTGGTGGATATACCCGGCGGCGAGGTGTGGAGTCCGATGGAGGCGGCGCAGACACGGTTGGAAACGGGGGTGGCGTGGGACCACCCCTCACCCTAGCCCTCTCCCAGGGGGAGAGGGAACCGGACGCGGCCTGCTCCCTCTTCCCCTGGGACAGAGAACCGGACGCGGCCTGCTCCCTCTCCCTGTGGGAGAGGGTTGGGGTGAGGGAAAGGTCTCGCCCTGCATACATCTATCCATGGCCCTACGATTCGACTAGCCGGCATCATCTTCCCCGGGTGATCACCGGCAAATACAGCCTCGGCGGGCCAATGGCCGCCTGCACTGCGGCCATTGCATCCACATAACCCCAGCCGTAGGTGTGATTGTAATCCGGGGAGTCGGCCGGCCCACAGGTCGGGTCGGGGACACGCTGCGCCGTGGCGTTCAGCAGCGCCTCGCTGGCGTCGATCTCCCCGATCAACGCCGGGTAGACCGACCAGAGCAGCGCGACCACGCCGGCCACGTGCGGCGCGGCCATGGAAGTGCCCGAGAGGTAGACGTAGCGGTCGGGCGGGTAGGCCGAGCGCACGGAGACCCCCGGCGCGCTGATGTCCGGCTTGGAGAGGCCCGTGCCGTTGAAAGTGACCGGCCCGCGGCTGCTGAAGGGAGCGATGACGCCGCTGGCGTTGACCGCGCCGACGCTGTAGCTGGCGTCGTAGGTGCCGATGGGGTAGAGCGCGCTGCTGCACGCTGATCCGTTGTTGCCAGCCGAGGCCACCACCATCACACCGGCCGCGCGCACAGCCTCCACCACCTGCTGCAAGGTGAAGTGGTCGCAGCCCTCGGATGGCGGGCAGTTCCACGAGTTGTTGACGATGTGGGCGGCCAGGCTGGGGTCGCCGTCGAGCTGTGGGTCGCCGCCGGGCGGCCAGGGCGCCAGGAAGAACTCGAAGCACTCGGTGTACGTGCTGGGGGTGCCGCGGCCCTGGTCGTCCATGTTGCGGCAGCCGATCCAGGCCGCGCCCGGCGCCACGCCGATCTGGTTGCCCCCGCCGTCGTCGCCGCTGATCGTGCCGGCGACGTGCGTGCCGTGGCCGTAGGGATCGCAGGGCATGGCCGGGTCGGGGCAGGCCGGCGTCGCGCCTACCGCGCTGTGCCAGTTGAAGGCATGATCGACCGCGCTGCCGTCCCAGCCGCGGTAGCTGGCCCGCAGCGCCGGATGGTCCCACAGCACGCCCGTGTCCTGCACGCCGACTACGACGCCCTCGCCGCGCGCGCCATAGGTCGCCCACACCTCGGGCGCATGGACGAAGGTGACGCCCCACTCGACGCCAGTCGGGCTGGCAGCGCTGCGTCGCAGGTTGAGCTCACTAAGCGGCGGCACGCCGGCCACGCTAGGATTAGGCGCCAGGCTGGCCACGTCGCTGCGCCGGGCCAGAGCCAGCAGCAGGTCGCGGTCCCCCTCGACGACCAGCATGTTGACCAGATAGTGCGTCGTGTAGGGGATGCCCTGGCGATCCAGGGCGGCGCGCAGCGATCGCTGGCCGCGCAGCGCGGTCTGGCGCAACGTATCATAGACGAGCTGTCGCCGGCCAGCCGGGTCGGCCACAGCATCGGCCGCGTCCAGGTCGGCCTGCTGGGCCAGGATCACCAGAAAGTTGGCCGGCTGGCCATCGGCCGTGGCCGTCCACAGCCCGGCATCGATCTTCTCCGGCTGCGCGTGGCCAGGACTAGCCAAACCAGCGCTGCCGGTCAACATCACTACCACGACCACACAAAACAACAAAACCCTCGTCATCATTCATCCTCTCTGCTGCTGCAAGCGCCAAAGCAAGCCTAAGCCGCACCTGGGAGTGCTCACTCCGCAACGAACTCCACGACCGCACGATCTCACGACCGCACAACTTGCAGCTTCGCCATGCTGGCCATCAGCTTCTTGATGCCCTTGCCGGGGAAGGCCACGCTGACGTATTCGTCGTCGTCGGCCAGCTCGCTCTTGATCACCACGCCCTCGCCGAAGATGCCGTGGCTGACCCGCTGGCCGGCCTTGAACTGCGCCGGGCGCGCTACTGTTGGCTGAAAGGGCGCAGGGCCGGCCGGCTGGGCGCGCTCCCGGCTCGACGGGCTCCACATGGTGGCGCGGGCGTCGGCTTGCTGACGCACGGTCGAGCGGGCCTGATCCTTGCGCGTCCGCAT
>JBFYTD010000523.1:0-2827 GCA_041300885.1 Anaerolineae bacterium
CGCCATCAGCGCCCGGTTTGACTCTCGCCGCCTGTGCAGCCGGCTGACGCCTGCCATTTCCTTACAACAGAAAATAGACGGTAACGGCGTTGAGCAGACAAACAAAGGTGAGTAATAAAAGGAGAATGATGACCACCCCTCTGCGCGGCGACGAGCGGCGCAAGTAGATCAACAGCCCCGATAGCAACAGAATGCCGCCAAACAGGTTGAGCAGTGCGAAGAGTTCTTTTGCGGCTTGAGTGACCATCTAGCCTTCCTTAGTACGCCTGCCGATCGCTGAACATGCGCAGCACCGTGCGCGCCATAATGCGAAAGTCCAGCGAAATCGACCAATTCTCGATGTACCACAGATCGTATTTGGTGCGTTCGGCGATGGAGGTGTCGCCGCGCAGACCGTTGACCTGGGCCCAGCCGGTGATGCCGGCCTTCTCGCGGTGGCGGTCCATGTAACGCGGGATGCTCTGGCGGAACTGCTCCACATAGACCGGCCGCTCCGGCCGCGGTCCCACCAGGCTCATGTCGCCCAGCAGCACGTTGATGAACTGGGGCAGCTCATCGATGGACAGCCTGCGCAGCAGCGCGCCCATGCGCGTGCGCCGCGGGTCGCCGGGCGTCGTCCAGCCCGGCCCCTGCTGCTCCGCGTCGGTGCGCATGGAGCGGAACTTGAGCATGGGGAAGGGTTTGGCGTCTAGTCCCATCCGTTCCTGCACATAGAACACCGGCCCCGGCGACTCCAGCTTGATCAGCAGCGCGGTCAGCATCATCAGCGGCGAAAAGAGCACCAGCGCCGCCATGCTGCCCACGATGTCCACCGCCCGTTTCGTCGCCAGATGCCAGCCGCGCAGAGCCACATCGCGCATGGTCAGCAACGGCAGGCCGGCCAGGTCGCTGATGCTGACCTCCGACGCCATGATCTGGAACACGTCGGGGTAGATGCGGATCGTCACCCGCTCGCGCTCGCACAGCGAAACGATATGCACCAGATCGCGGTGGGTGGCCTCCGGCAGGCAGATGATCACCTCCTGCACCTGCTGCTTCTCGATGATCTGGGGCAGGTCGGCGATTTTGCCCAACACCGGCAGCCCCAGCATCTTTTGCGGCCCGTCCTCCACGGCCACCAAACCGATCGGCCGATAGCCCAACTGCGGCGAATTGAGCATCTTCTGCAAGACCATGCGGGCCACCTCGCCGGTACCCACCAGCAACACATCGCTGTTGCCCACCCCGCGGCGCATCAGCCAGCGCTGCAACTGAATGTGGATCACGCGGCTGAAGGTCAGCAGCAGCAGCGTCAAGAGCCAGGCCAGCACAATCATGGGCCGGCGGTAATCGATGATGTTCTTGAGCAGGAAGGAAATGAAGGCGATCGCCAGCAGTGAACCAAGGGTCACTGCCTTGTAGAGGGCCAGCAGTTCCTCCAAACGCGGCTGGCCGCGGCTGCGGGTATAAAGCTTGTTGAAGAAGATCGCGCCAATCACGGTGACGACGTAGATCACCATCTGCGCCAGGTACTGGCCCATGTCTCCGACGCTGGGATCGCGCGCCAGATTGAGGCGATAGGCCAGGACGACCGCCAGCATGGTAAACAGGATATCGAAAATGACCTGCGCCAGCACTAGTGATAGTTGTGAGCGCTTCATGGGTGTCTCGTCATCACGCTGAACTCGCCGGCCGCAGGCTGCTCAGCCATTGCGACCAACGGCGACCGGCCATGTCCAGCGCAGCGCGCAGGCCGATGCCGCCGACGATGGCCCAGTGCAGCAACAGCGGGGTCGTCGCCTGGTAGTGCTTGCGGTAGAAGATCAACATGGCTCGGTAGAACTCATAGCGCGCCTTGCTGCTAGTCTTGCTGGCCGCCTCTTTGACGTGCAGCACCGTTACGGCCGGATTATACCACACCTGCCAGCCGCGCTGCTTAATGCGGTAGGCCCAGTCCAGGTCCTCGCCGTACATGAAGAAGGTCTCGTCCAGCAGGCCCACCTGGTGAATGGCCTCGCCGCGCACCTGCATGTAAGCGCCCACCACCGAGTCGACCTGCGTGGTTTGGTTGGGGTCCAGATAGGTCATGTTGTAGCGGCCAAAGCGGGGACTGCGTGGGAACAGCTTGCTCAGGCCGGCCATGCGGTACAGGCTGACCTGCGGCGTAGGAAAGGAGCGCCGGCAAGCCAGGTCCAGGCTGCCGTCCAGCCGTAGCAGCTTTGGCCCGGCCGCACCGCACTGCGGCTTATTATCCATGAAGGCCAGCATCGCAGCCAGGGCTGCTGGCGGCAGCTCGGTGTCGGGGTTGAGCAGCAGGGCGTAGCGGGGCGTTGCGGCCCGCGCTGCGGCGTCGCCCGCGCCGGGTTGGTCGCTCCAGCCGAACTGGCGCAGGCCCAGGTTGTTGCCGTAGGGATAGCCGCCGTTGGTTGGGCTGGCGATCAGCGTGGCCTGGGGGAACTCGTCGCGCACCATCTGCGCGCTGCCATCGGACGACGCGTTGTCCACCACGCACACGTCGTAGCTGAAGTCGCCCTGGCTGGCATAGACCGTGCGCAGGCAGGCGCGCAGCAAGTCGCGCGTGTTATAGTTGAGGATGACGATGGCGAGGTCGGTGGGGGACATGGTAGTGGATGTTCTGCTGGTCGAGCAGCCGTGGGTTGAGTAGCCGTCTGCGGCGTATCGAAACCCGTCTGCACCGTGGCGAGACCTGGGTTTCGATACGCTAGAGTCGTCTAACCTCATGCGAGTCGCGTCACCTCAACCCGCTACTCAACCCGCGTGCGATCAATAACCTTTGGTTTGACGACAAACAGACCAACGGCTTCTGCTCACTGCTCACTGCTCACTG
>JBFYTD010000069.1:0-8085 GCA_041300885.1 Anaerolineae bacterium
CAACTCAAGCCAAAGCAGGATCTTGTCATCCTTGAGCTTGGGAATCTCAGCCACGCCTGCCCACAGCAGCACCTGCCCCAGGGATGTGGCATTGAACGTCTCCAGGGCGTCGACCAGGTTGGGGGTCATGGCAGCACCTTGGGCGTGTAGCCGCGCCGCACCAGTTCGGCCGTTAGTGTGGGCACAGCGGCTGGATCCAACACCAGCAGGCAGCGGGGCGATGCCTGGTAGACTGGGATGGCCAGCAGGTGGGTGATGGCCTGGATCTCAGCCAGCAGCACGTCCTCGCTCAGCTCGATCACGGCCAGGTTGTCGTAGAGGTGATGACGGCCGGCGCGGCCCTGCCAGGTGTCTAGCTGTTCGACCATGGCGCGCGGCAGGGGAAAGCCGGCCGCCGCGAACTGCTCGGCCACGTCGGCCACGCGCAGGCCGCGCTGCAAGGTGGCGCGCAGTGCAGCCGGCGCCAGCTTGAACACCCTGACGTCGGGTCGCTGCGCCGCCTCGGCGGCGATCAGCAGCGCCAGCCGGCGCAGATCGCCCATCCAACGCGTGGTGCGGATCAACAGATATTCGTTCTCGGCGAATCCCAGCGCATCGGGCGGCGCAGCCTGCGCCTCGCCCACCACCTCTGTCGCCGGCACGCGCATGGCTATCAACTGCTCGTTTTCGAAGCCCAACTCCACCAGTTGCAGCCAATAGGCTGGCCCGCGCAGCGCCGCACGCAGCGCCTGGCCGTAGGTCTTGCGCCAGGTTGGCTCGTCGATCTGATGCGGGTCTAGCGCCTTGCTCCCCTCGTGCCAACGCAGGTAAAGGCTCACCTGTTGCCCCTGGCTGAAGGGGTCGCGCGTGGTCCGAAAGAACAGTGTGTCGAGCCGGTCCATCTCGTACCATACGTCGTGTTGCAGCCCGGCCAGCAGTTTGAACACCTGGGCCCGCATGGCGTTGGTGACCAGCGCAATCTGGCCCGGCGTGACAGCGCCGTAGTAGTACAGCGCACGCAATACATAGCCCTCGATGGCCGGCAGCGCCAGGTTCAGCTCGTTCCAGGAGCCCAGACTCCGGTTCGCGTCGGGGCTGCTGTTGAACGCCACCGCGCGCAGAAAGCCCAGCCGCGCGACGGCATCGGCCTGATCCCAGTTGGCCCTGAGCGGTCCTGGCTTGAGCCGCAGCCGCTGGTTTGTGACCGGCTCGGTCTGCAGCACCCCGCCGTTGATCAGCAGCTCCAGCAAAAAGCGGGCCTTGTGCAGTTCGTCGGCCAGCCCGAAACCCCAGCGGGTTAACAGTTCTGGCGCCAGCAGGCTGGGTTGGGGCACGTAGTCTTCCTGTCGCTGCCTGAAATCGCGGCCGGCGAACACCGCTGGCGGCGTTTGGGCCAGCGGCTGCTCGACTTCGACGGCGGTCAGCAGCACATCGGCTTGTTGCAAGAGATCGGTGCGGGTGACCAACCGGGTCGATACGGGAGGCGCTGTCCGCCGCAGACGGGGCGCCTCGACCAAAGGCTGCCACGTCGCGTAGGCCGCAGGGATCTGATAGACGCTGTTGCCCCGGTCGAAGACCAGGCAGCCGCCAGCCAGATTGACCAGCAGGCCGCGAATGTCCTCCAGGCTTAGATTGCTGCCTGACCCGGCGTTCATGGCCGTCTGGATGCGTCCCAGCGCGCCGCTCTCCCGGGCCATGACCCCCAGCCAGGCCAGCGCCTCGCGCTGCTCTGGCGGCAACGACTGGACGATGCGCCGCATATGCGCTTCGTCAGTCAGTTGTTGGAGCATTTGATCAACGATTTCAGCCTTGGCCGTGCCGCGCAGCGGCCAATTCCAGCGCCGCGCGGCCTGGCGCAGCCCCTGCACCGTGATGTCCCCCAGGAAGGCACGCAGTTGCTCTAGTGCGGCCTCTTGCGCCTGCTGAGCTGTTGTGGCCGCAACATCACCAGGTGGCATGGTCTGCCTCCGGACGGTAGGCCGCCAGGTCGTCCCTGTAGAGGATCTCGTACTTGTAGCCCTGTTCGGTCAGGAACATCTGGCGCTTGGCGCCGAACAGTTGGTCCTTGGTGTCGCGCATGACGATGGCGTAGAAATGGGCCGGTCGCCCATCCTGCTTGGGCCGCAGGATGCGCCCCAGGCGCTGCGCCTCCTCCTGGCGCGAGCCAAAGGTGCCGCTGACCTCGATGGCCACGCTGACGTCGGGCAGGTCGATGGCGAAGTTGGCCACCTTGGAGACCACCAGGCAGCGCAGCGTGCCCTCGCGCATCTGCTGGTAAAGCTTCTGGCGCTCGCGCACCGGGGTCTTGCCGGTCAACAGCGGCGCGTTCAACTGCTCGGCGAGCTGGCTGAGCTGCTCCAGGTAGGTGCCGATCACCAGCACCTGGTCGTCCGGGTGCTTGGCGATGATCTGCTCCACCACGTTCAGTTTAGCCGGGTCGGTGGCCGCGATGACGAACTGGTTGCGGTTGTCGGCCAGGGCGTAGAGCAGGCGGCGCTCCTGGCTCATGTCCAGGCGAATCTCGTGGCAGTGCGCGGTGGCGATCCAGCCCTGGCGCTCCAGGTCCTTCCAGGGCACGTCGAACTTCTTGGGGCCGATCAGCGCGAAGACGTGGTCCTCCTTGCCGTCCTCGCGCACCAGGGTGGCGGTCAACCCCAGGCGGCGGCGCGCCTGCAGCTCGGCCGTCATGCGGAACACAGGCGCCGGCAGCAAATGCACCTCGTCGTAGATAATCAGACCCCAGTCGCGCTGCTGGAAAACGCCAAAATGCGGGAACACGGCCGGCGTCAATGGCCCCTCTTCCTGGTCGCCCATGTCGAAATCGTCGTTCCAAAACTCTTCCAGCGCCGACCCCTTTTTGCGCCGCTCGCGGTAGGTCAGGATCTGGTAGGTAGTGATCGTCACCGGCCTGATCTCTTTGCTGTCGCCGGTGTACTCGCCGATCATGTCCCGCTCCAGGGTGGTCTTGTCGTGCAGTTCGTCGATCCACTGGCGCACGGCCACGGTGTTGGTGGTCAGAATCAGGGTGTTGGTCTGCAACTGCCCCATAACGCCGATGCCGACCACAGTCTTGCCGGCGCCGCAGGGCAGCACGATGGCCCCGGAGCCGCCGCGCGCCGAGCCGTGGGCATGGAAGATGTCCACAGCCTCCTGCTGGTAGCGGCGCAGGCCGAAAGGCTGAGCCGTGCGGCGCATGGCCGGCAGCAGGGCCAGCGGCAGCGGCGCGCCGTCGACGTAGCCGGCCAGGTCCTCGGCCGGGTAGCCGATGTCCACCAGCGCTTTCTTGACGTGGCCCCGCATGGCCGGGTTGACCCGCACCGTGAGCGCGTCGATCTCTTCCAGGATGAACTGGCGTACCTTGCGCTGCCGGCTGACCTCCAACATCACCAGCGCATCGTCGGCCGTCAGCAGCAGGTCACCCGTCTCACCCTTACGCAACTTGATGCGGCCAAAGCGGCTGACGTAATCGCGCACATCGGCCTGGATGTTGCCCGGCACGTCGTATTTACTGTAACGCACCAGCAGGTCCACGATGGCCTCGGCTCCCAGCCCGCTGGCCGCTGCGTTCCACAGCGACAGGGGCGACAGGCGGTAGGTGTGGATGTGCTCCGGGCTCTTCTCCAGCTCGGCAAAGCGGGCCAGCGCGTCGCGCGCCTCGGCATAGCTGGAGTTGTCCACCTCCAGCAGAACGGTGTGGTCGCTCTGGACCACCATGGGGTTAAAGGGATTGACGGGCATCGGATCCTGTGTTGTGTCCTGTGCAGAATCGGGTTGAGTTGGGTATGCGTGCAACACTATGCGGCCGGTTGATAGACCAAACCAGCCTGACAGTATAGCGCCAAGCCAACGCAAAGTCAAAGTCGCAACGCCGGTTTTCGACATGCTGCGATTTGGTGGCTTCGGCGCTATCCCTTTGCCATCCCATCTCCCCTGCGCTATAATATGCACACCTTTGAAAGACCGTCTCCTTCTGCGCCTTCGGGCGGCGCAGTTGTTTTTATGCACTGACACAGGAGCTCGCCATGGAAGTTTTCGAAGCTGTGCGCACGGTGCTGGCCGTTCGCAGTTTTCAGGACACACCCGTGCCGCCAGACGTCGTCCGGCGCATCGTCGAAGCTGCCCATCTGACGGGCAGCAGCATAAACGGCCAGCCCTGGCACTTCATCGTCGTCGAAGATCGCGCTATGCTGCGCCGGCTGGGCGCAGTCGCTACCACAGGGCCGTACATCGCGCAGGCGCCGCTGGCTGTTGTGGTGGTGATTGAACGGACCCGGTACGCCATATCCGATGGCAGCCGCGCTATCCAGTCGATGGTGTTGACCGCATGGGCGGAGGGGGTCGGCTCCAACTGGGTGGGCTTCGCGGGCATGCCGGAGGTCAACGCGCTCTTGGGTATCCCGGCTGACCTGGACGTGTTGGCCATTCTGCCGTTTGGCTATCCCGTGCATCCGGGCGGCCAAGGCCAGAAGCGGCGCAAACCGCTCACGCAGGTTGCGCATCGTGAGCGATTTGCCCAGCCTTTTGCATGAGCTGGCAATAGCAACGGCCATTGCGTTTCTGAAGTTCAATTTCATAGGCGCTAATCGTCCCTATGACCACCCTCCCAGCCTCCGCCTGGCAAGACTACGCTCTCCTGGACAGCGGCGCGGGCCGCAAGTTGGAGCGCTTTGGGCCAGTGACGCTAATCCGACCAGAGGCGCAGGCAACGTGGCAGCCGGCGCTGCCGCGGCCGGCCTGGGACGCAGCCCACGCTGTCTTTCAGCCCACGGGCAAGGCCGGCGGCCAATGGGAATACCGCCAGCCCCTGCCGCCTCGCTGGGAGCTGGGCTACGGCGACCTGCGCTTCACCGTGCAGGCCAGCGAGAGCCGCCAGGTGGGCGTCTTCCCAGAAAACGCGGCCCATTGGGATTGGATCGCCGGGCAGACGCGGGCCGCCGGCTGGCCGCTGGCGGTGCTCAACCTTTTTGGTTACACCGGCCTGGCTAGCCTGGCCGCAGCCCAGGCTGGTGCGCTGGTCACTCATGTAGACGCGTCCAGGAAAGCGGTCGTCTGGGCGCGCGACAACCAGGCGCTGTCGGGCTTGCCCGACCGGCCTATCCGCTGGATCGTGGAGGATGCGCTGACCTATCTGCGCCGTGAAGCGCGCCGCGGGGTGCGCTACGACGGCATTGTGCTGGACCCGCCAGCCTTCGGCCGTGGGCCAGACGGCCAGATATGGGCCTTCGACCGCCTCTTCGACGAGCTGAGCCGGGCTTGCCGGGCCGTGCTCAGCGACACGCCTCGCTTCGTGGTCGCTACCGTCTACACCAGGGGCATGACCGCCGAGGCCCTGCGTACAGCCGTCGCCGCTATGATGGCCGGGCTGGGCGGTCATGTGGAGGTCGGCGAGCTGACCACCGTGGAACGCAGCGCCGGCCGCGTGTTGCACAACGCCCTCTACGCTCGCTGGTGGGCAGACTAGAAAAGACATTTCTTCCGAAGAAATGTCTTTTCTAAAACCACAGATTGCATATGCAACCCATCCGTTTCGACCCCACCATCCTCCTGGCTGACCCCGCGCGGCGGCAGCGCATCCTGCCCGTGCTGGAGGCCGCTCTGCACGCGGTCGATCCCGGCCCGGCCGTGGGGCGCGCCCTGCAGCGCGTGGCTAACCAGTTGACAATTGGCAGCGTTGTCTACGACCTGGATCGGCTCGAACGCATCTTCCTGCTGGGCTTCGGCAAAGCGGCCGTGGCCATGGGACTGGCCGCGGTCGAGGTGCTAGGCGAACGGCTGACGGCTGGCGCACTGCTCACCAAGCACGGCCACGCCGCGGGCGCCGAGGCGTTGCCCGCATCCGTCGCTGTGCTGGAGGCCGGCCATCCCGTGCCCGATGTGGCCGGCGTGCAGGCGGCCACTCGTATCGCAGCGCTGGCGCAGCAGGCCACGGCACGCGATTTGGTGCTTTGCCTGGTCTCCGGCGGCGGATCGGCGCTGTTGACTTTGCCGGCTGAAGGGTTGACCCTGGCCGATTTGCAGGCAACAACCGCGGCGCTGCTGCGCTGTGGGGCCACCATCGACGAGATCAACACGCTGCGCAAGCACCTGGAGCTGCTGAAGGGCGGGCAGTTGGCGCGCTTGGCCAGCCCGGCCACTGTGGCCAGCCTGGTGCTCTCCGACGTGGTCGGCAGTCCGCTGGACGTGATCGCCTCTGGCCCCACCGTGCCTGACCACTCCACCTGGGCCGAGGCGTGGCAGATCGTGCAGCGCCATGGCCTGGAGGCGGTCCTGCCCGTCCCGGTTGTGCAGCGCCTGCGCGCTGGCCTGGACGGCCATCTGCCCGACACCCCCAAGCCAGGCGACGCAGCCTTCGGCCGCTGTCAGACCGTGGTCGTGGCTGACAACGCCTTGGCGGCCAGCGCGGCGCAGGCTGCGGCCCAAGAACAGGGCTTCGCTGCCCTGATACTTTCGACTTTCGTGGAGGGCGAAGCGCGCGAGGTGGCCAGAGTGGCGGTGGCGCTGGGCCGCGAGGTGGTCGTATCTGGCCGACCCGCGGCGCCGCCGGCCTGCCTGCTGCTGGGCGGCGAAACCACTGTCACCCTGCACGGGGCTGGCCAAGGGGGGCGCAACCAGGAGTTGGCATTGGCAGCCGCGCTGTTGTTGGCGCGCATTCCTGAGGGAAAACGCATCGTTGTGGCCTCGTTAGCCACCGATGGCAGCGACGGTCCCACCGACTCGGCCGGCGGGCTGGTGGATGCGGGCACCGTGGCCCGCGGCAGCGCCCTGGGCCTGGACGCTGCCAGACACCTGGCCCACAACGATGCCTACCCCTTCCTGGCGGCTACTGGCGACCTGCTGCGCACCGGCCCCACCCAGACCAACGTCAACGATCTGATCGCCGTGTTCGTATTCTAAGCCTGGGCCGCGTCGGGTATTTGCGCCTCAGGCATGACTGCGGTAGACTCGCGCCATGGCCAGCGAAGACAAGTCACCCACCGTCCCCCAGCGACTGGAAGCCGGCTTTGCGCGAGCTGACGGAGCCAGCCGTGGCTGGCTGGGCGTGTTGCGCCGCACGCTGGACCGCTTTGCTGCGGCCCGCGGTGCGCAGGCAGCGGCTGCTCTGTCCTACTACGCACTGTTCTCCTTGTTTCCCCTCGCCATATTGCTGATCACCGCGCTGGGCTTCTTGATCGATCCTGACGCCGCCCAACAACTGATCGGCATCGCATTGCAGCGTATCCTGCCCGATGCTCAGGGTATCCAGGAATTTGTGTTCGACAGCCTCAGCAGCATCTTCGCCTCCCGCGGCCAGGTGACTCTGATCAGCCTGGTGGCGCTGCTGTGGGCTGCGTCCGGTGTATTCACCAACCTGACTTTCAACGTCGATCTGGCCTGGTCGGAAAACGGCCGCCCCAACCCGTTCACCGCGCGCTTGATGGGCCTCCTGATGGTGGTGGTCGTCTACGTGGGTTTGGTGGCGCTGCTGCTGTCGTCAGCCACACTGGGCGTGCTGTCGATGCTGCCGGCGGCCTTGATGCGTTGGCTGGGCTTCAGCGGTCAGATTGCGCAGGCGTGGAGCGTGCGCGCCATCCCGCTTGCTATCTCACTGATGATCTTTTTTGGGCTGTACAAATGGGTGCCGCGCGTCCGGGTGCCCTGGAGCATCGCCCTGAGCGGCGCGCTTTTTGCCACCCTGGCTACTCAGGTGCTGAACCTGGGCTTCACCTGGTACCTCAACAGCGGTCTGGCCCGCTATGAAAGCCTCTACGGTCCCCTCACCACCATCATCGTCTTGCTGTTCTGGTTCTATCTGACAGTCTCGATCCTCCTGGTCGGGGCGCATTTCTGCGCAGCGATGGCGCAGCGGCGTAAAGCCAGGGGAGCGGGCAGCGGGGAGCGAGCAGCGGGGAGCGCAAAGCGGGGAGCGTGAAACGGGGCGACTTTGCGTGGGCTTAGTGGCCTACTCCCCGACGGTGATCAGCAGCTTGATCTTCTCCAGCGTTGCCGGGCCGATGCCCTTGACCTTTGTGATCTCCTCGACTGAGCGGAAGGGGCCGTTGGCGGTGCGATAGTCCACGATGGCCTGAGCCGTCACTGGCCCGATGGCGGGCAGCGCCTCTAGCTCCT
>JBFYTD010000524.1:0-2825 GCA_041300885.1 Anaerolineae bacterium
ATGGCCTTGAGCTGCTCGCGCAGGTAGAAATCGCGCTGCATCTTCTCCATCTCGCCCACGGCCTCGGACTGGATCTTGCGGCCCAGCTCCAGCACCTCCAACTCCTTGGCCAACAGGGTGCTCAGCTTGCGCAGCTTCTCGCTGACGCTGTCGATCTCCAGCAGCTCCTGGGCGGCGTCGATCTCCAGCCGCAGGCTGGAAGCGATCAGGTAGACCAACTGGCGCGCGTCCTCAACGTTGATCGCGGCCATCTCCAGCTCTTCAGGCAGGTGCGGCACCAGGTTGATGAGCTGGCGGAACTGCTCCTGGGCATTGCGCGTCAGCGCTTGCAGCTCTACCGTGTCCTCCAACAAATCGGGCACCTCGATCACATCGGCCCGCAGGTAGGGCTGCATCTGGGTGTATTCCTCGACCCTGATGCGCTCCAGGCCCTGGATAATCAAGCGCACGGTGCCATCCGGCGCGCGCAACATGCGATGCACCACGGCCAGCGTGCCGATCTCGAAGATATCGTCGGGATCGGGCTCGTCGTCTTCTGGATTCTTGCTGGTAAACAGACCGATGATGCGCGGCTCAGCCTCGGCCAGCGCCTCGTCGATCAAACGCACCGAACGCGGTTGGCCCACAGTCAACGGTAGCCACATCATCGGATAGACGACTACACCCCGCAGCGGCAGAATCGGCAAATCTTGTGTGCGCGAGTCCAGATCTCGCATCTCTTCTGCTTCGTCGTTTTCAAACCGTGCTCGCGCCGCTGCCTCTTCCTTGTTCCGGCTTTTGCCAAATAGTGACACGTTCTATCTCCGTTCTGTTGTGATCGCTCACTGAAAGACCCATAAACTGCAACACGTCTCCAAACGGTTAACGGCTGAGGACTCGTGTTGGCGCCATTATACCACAACCGCTGCCAGTCAAGCGCACCTGGCATCCCATTGCAGCAACTCTAATACAAGTCTAACGGTTGTATACCCATTTTGACATGCCCTGGCATCCAGGTGGCATGAACTTGATGATGACGCCCGCATGGCGTACAATGGTCGCCATGAGCCAACCATTCAACCTCTCTGACTTTCTCGACGATCTGGCCTCCGGCGATCCAACCCCTGGCGGTGGCAGCGCGGCTGCGCTGGCCGGCGCGCTGGGCGCAGCCCTGGCCGCGATGGTCGCCAACTTGACCGTCGGCCGCAAGCGTTATGTCGATGTAGACGCTCAGATGCAGGCCGTGCTGGGCGAGGCTGAGGCGCTGCGCAGCCGGCTGACCGCCTTGGTCGCCGAAGACGCGCAGGCCTACGAACAGGTGCGCGCGGCCTACCGCCTGCCCAAGGAGACGACCGCCGACCTGGCTGCCCGCCACGCCGCGATCCAGGCTGCCATGCAGGGCGCCAGCCTCACCCCCCTGGAGACCATGCGCGCCTGCATCGCCGTGCTGCGGCTGGCGGAACAGGCCGCGACGCTGGGCAACGTCAACGCGGCCACCGACGGCGCGGTGGGCGCGCTGCTGGCCCAGGCTGGCCTGGCTGGAGCAGCCCTCAACGTGCGCGTCAACCTGCGCGGCATCGAAGACCGGGCGTTTGCATCAGCGTGCGAGCAGGAAGTCGCCAGCCTGCTGGCCGAGGCCGAGGCCATCGTCGCCCGTATCCTGGCCGCCGTCGAAGCGCGCCTGGCCCAGCCGTAACGCAATCCGCTGGATTGCCTCTGTGCGCATCCGGCACGCAATCCGGCGGGTTGCGCTACAAAATTAGCACGGGAAGACCCATGACTGTCTCCACCATCGAATTTCGCCAAGTTGCCGCCAGCGCCATCGCCGATCCGCGCTTGCAGGGCGCGCTGGAGGGCGCTACCGGCCGTTTCCGCGACGCGCGCAGCGTTGTCCTGGCCGAGCTGCCCGACTCCAACGCGCTGCGCGACCACTTCAAGGCGCTGCGGTCCGCCACGCTGGCCCGGCTGGCCGAACACCTGGAGACCTTCGAGCGCAACGCCACAGCAGCCGGCGCGCAGGTCCACTGGGCCAGCGACGGCGCGGCGGCCTGCCGCATCGTGGCCGACATCGCCCAGCAGCATGGCGTCACCCTGGCCGCCAAGAGCAAGTCCATGGCCAGCGAGGAGATCCACCTCAACCAGGCGTTGCAAGCGGCCGGCGTCGACCCGGTGGAGACCGACTTGGGCGAGTGGATCATCCAACTGGCCGGCGACCCGCCGTACCACATCGTTGCACCCGCCATCCACAAAACGCGCCAGCAAGTGGCCGAGATGTTCTCCAAACTGACCGGCGAAACGCTGCCGGCCGACGACATCCCCCAACTGACGGCGGTGGCGCGACGTCTGCTGCGGGAGAAGTTCCTGGCCGCTGGCATGGGCATCAGCGGTGGCAACCTGGCCGTGGCCGAGACCGGCAGCGTGGTGCTGGTGACCAACGAGGGCAACGGCCGTATGGTCACCAGCCTGCCGCCGGTCCACGTGGCCGTGGTGGGAATCGAAAAGATCGCGCCCACCTGGGACGACGCGGCCGCCTGGCTGGCCCTGCTGGCCCGCAGCGCCACCGGCCAGCCCATCTCCGTCTACACCACGGCCCTCACCGGCCCGGCCCGGCCCGGCGACCCCGACGGCCCGGCCGAGGTCCACATCGTGCTGCTGGATAATGGACGCAGCCAACTGCTGGGCGGCCCCTACGAAGAAGCCTTGCAGTGCATCCGCTGCAGCGCCTGCCTGAACATCTGCCCGGTCTACCGCGAGGCCGGCGGCCACGCCTACGGCAGCCCCTACAGCGGCCCCATCGGCGCGGTGATCACGCCGCTGATCTACGGCCTGGAGCAGTACGCCGGCCT
>JBFYTD010000525.1:0-2819 GCA_041300885.1 Anaerolineae bacterium
CTCCCAGCCGGCCGGCCGGAATAGATCACGCTCGCCAGGTCGTCAAGGTGCGACGGCGAAGTGGGCCTCGATAAGCCAGCCGTTGCCCGTTTCATCCAGCATCGTAATCTGGTAGGTGTAGCTGCCGCGCAGCTTGCCGCCTGGGCCGAAGTCGGCGTTGTCGGCGATGAACATGGGAAAGTGGCTGTGACCATCCACGTCAAAGCCAACGGTATCCAGCGCCGGCACGTAACCATCAAAGACGAAGGGGTTGAACACCTGCCCATTGCGGTTCGAGATGGCAACGACGTGGATCGGAAACAGGCTGTTGGGAATGACAGGGCCTGAGGCAAAGTCAGGCGAGGAACCGGTCGTTCCGGGATACGGCACGTTCATCCAGACGGCATAGATGCCCATGCCGTTGGAGAACTCAGCCTGGCTGAAGCGCACACCTTCGCGAAAGCCCTGCGCCGCGACGCCGTCTGCCATCTCGTGATCGTAAGGGGGATCATGAGGCGCGCCTGGCCCGACAAACAGATCGGGATGGTACGTGTGGTTCGGCTCCGGGAGAATGCCGAAGACCGTTTCACCGAACTCGGCGTAGCCCGTATCGGCTGTCCCGATCGGCGCCGAGAACAGGTGGAAGTCGACCGGCTTCCAGGTGGGATTGCCGATCGGTCTGATGTGCACGCCTTGCGCCGGCGGCGGGCCGGCCGCCAGGGCAACGGAGGGCAAGAACATGATTACGCATGCCAACAGGACTCGCAACGCGGATTGGAGGAACTTCGACAGGGTCATGGCAGATTTCCTTTCACACTCCAGAGGATTGGCCGGCGACCATTTGATTGAATCGAAGAGCCGCCGAATGATTGCCCCCATTGAACACTAAAATCGGTGGGATTTGAAGCAAATTGCCGATACAAAAAGCGATACAATTGTGGTAGAATGAGTGGACTAACGAACTGGATTGGGATGCAGTGGTTGACTGCAGTGGGCGACCGATGATTTCTGACTTCCTGGCCGGGTGACGTTAAAGGAACGCGATGAGGAATGTAACAGCCTTCAGCCAGTGGTTGAGGCAGCAGCGCAAGGCGCTGGGTGTAACACAGAGAGACTTGGCACGCCACGCCGGCTGCGCCGAGGTCACGCTGCGCAAGGTCGAGGCCGGCGATCTGCATCCCTCTGCGCAGCTTGTGGCGTGTCTGGCCAAGTGCCTGGGCGTGCCAGATGCTGCTCT
The DNA here is from genome assembly GCA_041300885.1 of Anaerolineae bacterium. GTDB lineage: Bacteria > Chloroflexota > Anaerolineae > JAAEKA01 > JAAEKA01 > JAAEKA01. Next base: position 1,217 of record JBFYTD010000525.1, read on the forward strand.
ACCCGAAATCCTGGAGTTCGCGCGCAGCGCCAGCGTCCGGCCTGCGCCGGCCGTGCGCAGAGCCAAGCCGCGCCACCCCCACAATCTGCCGACCCAACTCACGCCGCTGCTCGGCCGCGAGCAGGATATCTCGGCTGTGTGCGGCCGGCTGCTGGACGGCGCCCGGTTGATCACATTGGTCGGGCCGCCGGGCGTCGGCAAAACCCGGCTGGCCCTGGCCGTGGCGGAGAGCGTGCTGGCGCAGTTCCAGCACGGCGCATTCTTCGTGCGCCTGGGGCCGGTCGGCGACCGCGACCTGGTGACTCTCGCCGTCGTACAGGCCCTGGGCTTCCAGATGAGCGGCCTCAATCCGCCGGCAGTGCAGTTGCGCGCCTATCTGGAGGAAAAGCACGTGCTGCTGCTGCTGGACAACTTCGAGCACGTGATCGAGGCTGCCCCGTTGGTGGACGATCTGCTGCGCCACTGTCCCTGGCTGCATGTGCTGGTCACCTGCCGGCAGCCGCTGCGGCTGCGCGGCGAGCGGCAGGTGCCGGTGCTGCCCCTGGCCCTGCCCGCTGTGCTGCCCGGCGCTGCCCGGCTGCTTGCAGGCGAAGCGCTGCACTATCCGGCCGTGGCCCTCTTCGAGGACCGCGCCCAGGCCGTCCAACCGGACTTCGCCGTCAGCGACGCCAACGCGGCAGACGTGGCCGAGCTGTGCCGCCGCCTGGACGGGCTGCCGCTGGCCATCGAGCTGGTGGCGTCCCGCGTCAAGCTGCTGCCGCCGGCCGAGCTGTTAGCCCACCTCAGCGGGCCGTGGATGCTCTCGGTGGATGGCCTGCGTGACGTGTCGGCCCGCCAGCGAACCCTGCGCGGCGCGATGGCCTGGAGCTACGACCTGCTCAGCCCGACCGAGCAGGCCCTCTTCACGCGCCTGGCTGTGTTCGTCGGCGGCTGCACGCTGGAAGCGGCGGAGGCGGTGTGCGGGGAGGGGGAGAATGGGGGAGAGGGAAAGAGAGGGAAAAAGGAGGGAGCGAGGAGGAGAGTGGAGGAAAGCGGAAGAGAGGAAACAAACGCGCAGCGACCAGACGCCAGCTATCTCCTTGTCTCCCCCTCTCTCCCCGCCTTTCCCTCTCCCCATCCCTCCCTCCCCCCTCTCGTCCTGGATGGCATGGCTTCGCTGCTGGACAAAAGCCTGCTGCGCCGCGGCAACAGCCCGCACGGGACGCCGCGCTATTTCATGCTGGACACGGTGCGCGAGTATGCGCTGGAGCAGTTGGAAAGCCGGGGCGAGGGAGCGCTGGCGCGCCGGCGGCACCTGGCCTATTATGCCCACATGCTGCGCCGGGCAGACGAGGAGCTATACGGGGCGCAGCGGCTGGCGTGGTACCGGTGGTTCGACGGGGAGATCTACAACGTGCGGGCGGCGCTGGCAACGGCCCTGGTCGTCGACGGCGAGAGTGCGCTGTGGATCGCCAGCACCTTCGCCGACTATCTGATCATCCGCGGGCGCTTCGACGAGGCGCGCCAATGGCTCGACCAGGCGCGGGCCTTGCCGGCGGCCGCAGCCCATACGGAAGCCCGCGCCTGGGCGTTGGTGCAGTTGCTGCGCCTCGACTTCTACCAG
>JBFYTD010000070.1:0-8060 GCA_041300885.1 Anaerolineae bacterium
ACTTCGGGACGGGCCGGGTCGATCATGCCCTGCAGGCCGGCGAAGATCAGGCCCTGCTCGGCAAACTCCCGGGTCAGCTCGTCCGGGATATCCTCCTCGACGCGATAGGCAAAGCCCATCACCCGCAGCGCGTCGTCGGTCATGCTGTCGTTGGCAGCCTTGATTTGGCGGCGCATCTCGCCGGTCAGCGGCAGCACCTCGTCGTCGATGGTCTGATAATCGGTGCACAGATCCAACACCAGGTCGGGCGCGCCCTTGACGGTGACGGCGTGGTGACCCAGCTTGCTCTGATCCTTGAACGGCGACGGGCCATCCTCCTTGATCCAATTGATCTTGTGGACCGTGGTCATCCGCTTAAGGGCCGAGTCGAAGGGAATCTCTTTGTGTCGGGGATAGGCCTGGCTGAGCTGGGCGTACTCAGGCCAGGCTTTGACCATGGCCACCAGCATCGCGCCTTCGGTGGGATCGCCGATCATTCTGTAGGCGTTGGGACCCTCGCCTTGGACCGGCTCCAGCACGGCATCGTTGTTCAGAGATCCCACCCACAGGACGGTGGTGAGCCCGGGCAGTTGCTGCAGGTCGGCTGGCTGGCCGTCCACGAGGAAATCGCCCTGCGGATCGTAGCCCGTACCGGTGACCTCGGCAAGTTTGCCATCCACCCAGAGGCGGGTGACGGTCATCACGTTCTGGGTCAGGGTGCCGGTCTTGTCCGAGCAGATCACCGTGGCCGAACCTAGCGTCTCGACGGAAGCCAGGCGGCGGATCAAGGCATTGCGGCTTACCATCTCACGCATACCCAGCGCCAGACTGATGGTGACTACCGCCGCTAAGCCTTCAGGCACGGCAGCGATGGCCAAGCCGACCGCAATCATGAAACTCTCCACAAGGGCTTCTTGGACCTCAGGCGTGAACCCTTCGGTGAGCACACCGCTGCGGTACGCCTCCATGAGGAACACGACGCCACAGATCGCCAGGGCGGCAACGCCCAGCATCTTGCCCAGTTGGTCCAGACGGCCCTGCAGCGGCGTTCCTTCGTCCTCCACGCCTTGCAGCATATCGGCGATCAAGCCGAGCTGGGTCTGCATGCCTGTTGCCACGACAACACCATGGCCACGGCCGTAGTTCACTATAGTGCCCATGAAGACGCTGTTCTTGCGGTCGCCCAGTGTGGCATCTTCGTCGAGCAGCAAGTCGGCGTTCTTCTGCACCGGCACCGATTCGCCGGTCAGTGCGGCCTCCTCGACGCGCAGATTGACCGCCTCGAGGAGGCGCATGTCGGCAGGCACGAAGTTGCCGGCCTCCAAGAAGACCACGTCGCCCGGCACCAGTTGGCTGGCCGGCACGGAGATACGCTGGCCGTTGCGCAGCACAAGGGACTCGGGGGCGGCCATCTTTTTCAGTGCGGCCAGCGCTTCTTCGGCCCGGCTCTCCTGCACGACACCCAGGATGGCGTTCAGCACGACGATCAGCATGATCACCGCGGCTTCCAGCCAGTCGCCCAGCAGCGCCGAGATCACCGAAGCCGCGATCAGCAGGATGACGATGAAGTTGTTGAGCTGCGCGATCACCAGTTGAAAGAAGGTCGGCAGCGGTTGTTCCGTGAGCTCGTTGGGCCCATACTGTTCCGTACGCCGCACGACCTCGTCGGACGTGAGTCCGGTCGCACGGCTGCCCAACTGGGTCAGCACTCGTTCAGCGTCCAGCGCATGCCAGGCAATCTGGGCCGCAGGCTGCGAATGGCTGGCGTCTGGCTTGGATTGTTTAGCCATGATAATCTCTGGGGGATAGGTAGGCTGGTAGCTGGCCAGGTTGGACCATTGGTCGATGTGCATGATAGCTGGTGCCGTACCTGTCTGTCAACTTATCCCTTTAGCTTTCCCATTTCGCAGGCTGCGGCCCATGACGCCTTAGCCGAGAATGTCCAGAGCGTAGCGTGTGTGCTCTAGCTGTTGCGTGATTTTTTGGACGATGTCCTCTGGCGGTTGCGTGATCTCAACCGTGATCACGCCGGCCGGCTCTTCCAGCGCATCGAACTGGCCCTGAAGCATAGCGGCTCTCATGTAATGACCGGCGCGGTCCTGCATGCGCCCCAGGATCGTAGCGTAGTCGCCCTTGAGATAAATGAAGCGCACCTGGCCGGGCTCGGCTGCCGCGGTTTGCAGCACCTGACGGTACCTCTCCTTCAGGGCAGAGCAGGCGATCACGCCGCACCGGCCTTGGTCCAGGCTGTTGCGCATCAGCGCCACCAGCGCTGCCAGCCAGCCGGCGCGATCTTCGTCGTCCAGCGGGATGCCGGCGGCCATCTTAGCGATATTGGCCGGCGGGTGAAAGTCGTCGCCATCGAAAAAGGGGCAGCCCATCTCCTGCGCCAATGCCTGGCCCACGGTGGTCTTGCCGCTGCCTGATACACCCATGAGGATTACGAACATGATGTTCTTTCCTTCTGAAGGTGTTCACGGTCATGGGTGGTCCCACTCTGCTATGCCTGATACGCACGCGCCGTTACGTCGCCGCCGTGGCCGGTCCAGTTGGTGTGGAAGAACTGGCCGCGCGGCCGGTCGATCCGCTCGTAGGTGTGCGCGCCGAAGTAGTCGCGCTGGGCCTGGGTGAGGTTGGCGGGCAAGCGTTGGCGGCGGAAGCTGTCGTAGAACGCCAGCGCGCTGGACAGGGCCGGCACAGGGATGCCCAACTGCACGGCGCTGGCCACCACGCGCCGCCAGGCTCCATCGGCCGCTGTCATGGCATCTCTGAAGTAAGGCGCCAACAGCAGGTTGCTCAGCTCGGGGTCCGCGTCGAACGCCTCTGTGATCTTGCCCAGGAAGACCGAGCGGATAATGCATCCGCCGCGCCACATCAGCGCAATGCCGCCCAGGTTCAGATGCCAGCCATACGCTGTCGCGGCGGAGCGCATCAACATGTAGCCCTGCGCGTAGGACGCGACCTTGGCGGCGTAGACGGCCTGCTCGAGATCGGCCAGGATGGCGGCCCTGTCGCCAGTGAACGACGCTGTAGGGCCCGGCAGCACGGCCGCGGCCTCTGTGCGCTCGTCAACCAGCGCCGAAAGGAAGCGGGCAAACACCGCCTCGCCGACCAGCGTCAGCGGCGTGCCCTGGTCGAGCGCCGAGGAGACAGTCCACTTGCCGGTGCCCTTCTGGCCTGCGCTGTCCAGAATAACGTCCACGACCGCCTGTCCTTGCTCGTCGCGATAGCCCAGGATGTCGCGCGTGATCTCAATCAGATACGACTCCAGGGTGCCCGTATTCCACTGGCCAAAGACAGTGGCCATCTCATCGTTGCTTAGCCCCAGGCCTTCCTTCAGCACATGATATGCCTCGGCGATGATCTGCATGTCGCCGTATTCGATACCGTTGTGCACCATCTTGACGAAATGGCCTGCTCCGTTTTCGCCCACCCAATCGCAGCAGGGCGCGCCGTCAGGATCGCCCTCAGGCACCTTGGCAGCGATCGCCTGGAAGATCGGTTTGAGGGCAGGCCATGCTGCCGGAGAGCCGCCCGGCATGATAGAAGGACCATGCCGCGCGCCCTCCTCGCCGCCAGAGACGCCTGCGCCGATGTACAGTAACCCTTTCGCCTCCACGGCTGCGGTGCGACGAATCGTGTCCTCGTAGTTCGAGTTGCCGCCGTCGATGATGATGTCGCCCGGATCGAGGATCGGGATCAACCGCTCGATGAAGCTATCCACCGGCTGGCCAGCCTTCACCAACATCATCACCCGCCGCGGGCGTTTCAGCGTCGCCGCCATCTCCTCCAGCGAGTACGTGGGGATAATGCCCATACCTTTGGCGGGGCCATTGACAAAGTCATCAACCACGGAGGTCGTGCGATTGTAAACCGCGACGGTGAAGCCGTGGTCGGCCATATTCATGACCAGGTTTTGGCCCATCACGGCCAAGCCAATCATAGCAATGTCTGCTTGCGTCATGGATCGGTTCTCTCCTTTGCGCTTCTGGAGGTCATGGATGCGCTGTGCCTGGCCGGGATGGAGCAGAAGGCGCGCATATCGTCGTTGAAGCTGGCCGTGGCGTTGCCTTAGTTCGCGGCTAGCCCCAACTCTTCTTCCAGCTCTTCCATCTTATCCGCGACCAACGCCTCAACCTGCCGTTCCCGATAGGGCTGATAATCGACGACCAGGCGCTGATACTCGCCGGTCATGAGGGACGACGAGATCATGAAATCGGCCGATGCGCGGTTGCAGGCAACCGGGATGTTCCAGACTACGGCAATGCGCAGCAAGGCTTTCACGTCCGTGTCGTGGGGCTGTTGCGACATAGGATCCCAGAAAAAGATCATAAAATCGATCTCGCCCTCTGAGATCTTGGCGCCAATTTGCTGATCTCCACCCAACGGCCCGCTTTGATACTTGTGAACCGTGGCGCCAAGCACTTCCTCCAACAGCTTGCCGGTCGTCCCTGTGGCGTACAACTCATGTTCCACCAGGAGCACCCGGTTCCAGGCAGCCCACTCTAGCAGGTCTTGTTTCTTGTTGTCATGTGCCACCAGGGCAATTCTCTTCTTCTGATGGATCAAGCGAATTGTGTAGTCCATAATGTTTCCTCTCAATCGTCAAGTCGAATGCCTCCAGCGCTTGTTCAGCGCTGCGCTGGCGGCCTGCTATTGCAGGGCCGCATCCACGATCGACTGCGCCTCAGCCTGAATTCGCGCCAGGTGCTCCTGGCTGACGAAGCTCTCGGCGTAGATCTTGTAGACGTCTTCCGTGCCGGAGGGTCGGGCTGCAAACCAGCCGTTTTCTGTCACAACTTTCAGCCCGCCGATGGCAGCCCCGTTGTAGGGCGCCTGCGTCAGCTTGTGGGTAATCATGTCGCCTGCCAGCGCGCTGGCCTGGACCTTGGCAGGAGAGAGGCTGGCGAGGATCGCTTTGCCGGCGGGCGTAACGGGCGCATCCTTGCGGGCATACCACGCCTTGCCAAACCTGGCCTCCAGCTCCTGGTAATGCTCGCCCGGATCGCGACCGGTCACCGCCAGGATCTCGACGGCGATCAGGTCGAGGATGAAGCCATCCTTGTCGGTGGTCCAGACCGTGCCGTCCCGGCGCAGGAAGGAAGCCCCGGCGCTTTCCTCGCCGCCAAAGCCGAATGAGCCGTCCAGCAGGCCATCGACGAAATACTTGAAGCCCACCGGCACCTCGCACAGGGTGCGCCCCAGGTGCGTAGCCACGCGGTCGATCATCGAGCTCGAGACCAGCGTCTTGCCGATAGCCACATCTGGCCCCCAGCCAGGCCGATTCTGGAACAGGTACCAGATGGCGGTGGCCAGGAAGTGATTGGGGTTCATCAGCCCCACGCTGCGGGTGACGATGCCGTGGCGGTCGTAGTCGGTGTCGTTGCCGAAGGCGATGTCGAACTGGTCCTTCAACCCCACCAGGCTGGCCATAGCGTAGGGCGAGGAACAGTCCATGCGGATCTTGCCGTCGTGATCCAGGGTCATGAACGAGAAGGTTGGGTCTACCCGTGGGTTCACCACGTGCAGGTTAAGTCCGTAGGTCTCGGCGATGGGTTCCCAGAAGGCCACGCCCGCGCCGCCCATGGGGTCGACGCCGATCTTCAAACCGGCCGCTGCTATGGCCGGCATATTGATGACGGAACCCAAATCCTCCACATAGGGCCGGATGTAATCATGCTCGTGCGTCGTCGGGGCTTTGAGGGCCTTTTCAAAAGGCATCCGCCTGACGTCTTTCGAGCCGTCGGCCAGGATTTGATTGGCGCGGTCCTGGATCGTCTTGGTCGTGCCGGTGTCGGCCGGCCCGCCGGAGGGCGGGTTGTACTTGAAGCCGCCGTCGCTGGGTGGGTTGTGGGAAGGGGTGATCACAACGCCGTCGGCCAGGCCGTTCGTGCGGCCGCGGTTGTGGGCCAAGATGGCATGGGAGATGACCGGGGTGGGGGTGTAGCCCAGTCCCTGCTGGACCACGATCTCGACGCCGTTGGCGGCAAACACCTCGATGGCTGACACCAGGGCTGGCTCCGACAGGGCGTGGGTATCCATGCCGATGTAGAGCGGGCCGGTGATGCCCTGCGACTCGCGCATCTCATGGATCGCCTGGCTAACGGCCAGGATATGCGCTTCGTTGAAGCTGTTGTTGAGCGATGAGCCGCGGTGCCCGGATGTGCCGAAGGCGACGCGCTGAACCGAATCGGCGACGTCCGGTTGGCGGGTGTAATAGGCCGAGATCAGCCGCGGGACATTGATCAGAGTTTCGTAGGGCGCGATCTGCCCGGCCAGTGGGTGGATGCTCATGGTGCCTCCTGTGCAGATACGTCAAAGGGCTGTCTCTGGATGTCGACCCAAGCGCCTTGGCGCGGATCGCATTACCGTGTCAGGAGAGCCCGGTTCCCCATTCTACATCAAGTCGGCTGGATTTCCCACCACACGAACTGGGCGATTTTAGGACAAACAGGTCCTGTGAGTCAGCGCGACTCGCAGGGCTTGAGAAGTTAGTGTCTTGGCGGGCGACCAAGCGTTGCCAGCAGATAGCAAAAGGGTCGTAAGGGGCTATGTCTTTGCTACGTATGGCGACCTTGACGTTCAGCCCTGCGATGGGTAGTGTAGCACCCGCTCCGGCCGGATCTTGAAAATGATGCGCTCTTCTGTGCCTCGGGCCTCGGCCGGCGCAACGCCGCCGTAGTACTGGTCCACCCCGGCATACAGCTTGGCGTGGGCGTCGATGTTGGCGTAATCCGCATCGGGAACGATCTCTTCCACCACGCCGCGCACGTCGATCCAGCGGTATGGGTTTCTGGGGTCGATCACGGTCAGCGCCACGCGCGGGTCGCGGCGCACGTTCTGCGGCTTGCGCCGACCATCAGCCGTGTTGACCAGCACGTGCTGGCCGTCCCAGGAGCACCAGACCACGGTATTTTCGGGCGCGCCTTTCGGGTTGATGGTTGTCAACGTGGCGACATACGGTCCTTCAACCAAATCCAGGTGGGAAGCGCCAATCAGTGTGGACATCGTCAGGTAAGCTCCTTGAGTAGGCGTTGTTCGATTGCACTGTCATCAAGCATGACACAGTGGCAGCAATATTGCTGTAGGACGAATACCGGAAACATTATCCCCAGCCGCTAACTTACAGCCGTGACAGATCGACGTCCAGATAGCGATCCACCAGGCGCCGTCGCCAGGTCAGACGCAGCGCGCCCATCCAGAACAGGACGATGCCAACGATGATGCCGGCGTCAGCCGGGCTGCGCAGCGGCTGCAGGCCGAAAAAACTGTTGAGCAGCGGCACGTAGGGGCTGATCAGCAGAACCGCGAACAACCCGATCGCCAGCAGGGTCGGCCGCCAGTCGCCGGCCAGCACGTCGCCGCCCACCCAAAACTCGCTGGGCGGCTGCACAAAGACCACCAGCAGCAGGCCCGTGGCGATGGTCGCGTAGGTCAGAGCCAGTTGCGTGTAGGGCCAGTCGCCGGTGGTCTCGATGAAGATCAGGTAGACCAGAAAGAGGAAGATGCCGGTGATGGTCGCAGCGGGCAGCACGAAGTTGACCAACTGGCGCACAATACCGCCCGGCGGCACCGGGCCTGGCTTGGCCCACAGCGCAAAGCCCAGGGCTGGCACGGTCAGCACAAAGATCGAGATCACCGAGTTCTGGGCCGGCGTGTAGGGGAAGCCGATGGCCAGCATGGAAATGGTGGCGATCAGGAAGGCCAGCGCGAAGCTGCGGGTCAGGTAGAGGCGCAGCACGTCGCCCATGCTGTTCATGATGCGCTGGCCCTCCAGCAGCGCCTCGGGCAGCGCGGCGAAGGAGTCGCCCAGCAGCACGATGTCGGCCACGCTGCGGGTGGCCTGTGCGCCGCTCTCCATGGCGATGCTCAGCTTGGCCTGCTTCAGCGCCAGCACGTCGTTGACCCCGTCGCCGGTCATAGCCACGTAGCGTCCCTGGTCGCGCAGCGCCTGCACCAGCCGTTGCTTCTGCTCCGGTGTGATGCGGCCGAAGATGGTGTAGCGGGCGGCCGCGCGGGCAAAGGCCTCATCGTCCAGTGCCTCCAGCTCCGGGCCGGAGATGATCTCGACCGCCTCGCCC
>JBFYTD010000071.1:0-8052 GCA_041300885.1 Anaerolineae bacterium
GTTTGGCTTCCTGGTATCCGAGTCCGGCAGCGGCACCACCTGGGCGCTGAACAGCGGTGAGAACCGCCTGACTCCCTGGTCCAACGACCCGGTCACGGATCGGCCCGGCGAGGCGCTCTACCTGCGGGACGAAGAGACGGCTGATGTCTGGTCGCCAACGCCAGAACCGTGCGGGGCCCGCGCTCCCTACCTGGTGCGGCATGGCGCAGGCTATACTATTTTCGAACACCATAGCCACGCGTTGCGTCAGCGACTGCGCCTGTTCGTGCCGCCTGACGCCCCGGTCAAGATCATCCAGTTACGGCTCGAAAACGCCACGCAACGCCCCCGACGCATCACCGTTACCTTCTATGCCGAATGGGTACTGGGAGTCACGCGTGCCGTTGCCGCCCAGTTCATCATACCCGAGTTCGATGACGCCAGCCAGGCGCTCCTGGCGCGCAACCCGTGGCACCTCGAGTTCGGAGAGCGAGTCGCCTTTGCTGCCGCCAGCAAGCGCCTCCACGGTCTGACCGCAGACCGCAGCGAGTTCTTGGGCCGTTTGGGCAGCCTGTCACATCCTGCGGCGTTGGGCCGGGTCGGCCTAGGCAGTACTGTCCAAGCTGGCCTCGATCCTTGTGCCGCGCTCCAAATGCACATCGACCTACCGCCGGGAGGCAGCGAAGAGGTGTGGTTCCTGCTCGGCCAGGGCGTCGACCGCACCGAAGCGGTGGCGCTAGCTAAACGCTTCCAGGATTCGGCGCAGGTCGAACAGGCCTGGCAAGCCACCAATGACTTGTGGAACAATCTGCTTGGTGCGGTGCAGGTCCACACACCGGATCCCGCCATGGACCTGATGCTCAATCGCTGGCTGCTGTACCAGAGCCTGGGCTGCCGCATCTGGGGCCGTTCGGCCTTATACCAATCCAGCGGCGCATTTGGCTTCCGCGACCAGTTGCAGGACGTGATGGCGTTGATCCATGCCGCGCCCGAGTTGGCCCGCCGGCACATCCTGACCGCGGCTGGGCGCCAGTTCGAGGCGGGTGACGTGCTCCACTGGTGGCATCCCCCTTCGGGCCGCGGGGTGCGGACGCGCTGTTCAGACGACCTGCTGTGGCTGCCCTACGTCACCATGCATTACGTCGACGCGACCGGCGACGAAAGCATCCTCGATGAGCAAGGGCCGTTCATACAGGCCGCTCCGTTGGGAGCGAGCGAGGAGGATCGTTACGGCGAGTACTCGGCGACCGATGGAACCGCCAGTCTGTACGAACACTGTCGCCGGGCGATCGAACGAGGTACGACATCCGGCGACCACGGTTTGCCCTTGATAGGTAGCGGGGATTGGAACGATGGCCTGAACCGGGTGGGCGCCGAAGGCCGCGGGGAGAGCGTCTGGTTGGGCTGGTTCCTGCACGCCAATCTGTCACGCTTTGCTGTCTTGTGCGAGCGCCGCGGAGACGCCGGCCAGGCCGCAACTTATTGGCAGCGAGCAGAAATGTTGCGGCAAGCACTTGAGCGAAGTGGCTGGGACGGCGACTGGTATCTACGCGCCTTTTACGACGACGGTTCACCCCTCGGCTCGTCCCAGGACGCCGAGTGCCAGATCGACAGCATCGCCCAATCGTGGGCGGTGTTGTCCCGGGCAGGTGAACCGGGTCGCGCTACGCAAGCCATGGACGCAGTGCAGCGTCGCCTCGTGCGAACTCAAGACAACCTGGCCCTGCTCTTCACGCCACCTTTCGACAAGACGCCACGCGATCCTGGCTACGTCAAAGGATATCTGCCGGGCATCCGCGAGAATGGAGGCCAGTACACCCACGCCGCGCTGTGGAGCGCCTGGGCCTTCGCCGAGTTAGGTCAGTCTGAGAGGGCGGAAAATCTCTTCCGACTACTCAACCCCATTTACCATGCCGACACCCCTGCCAAAGTAGAGCGCTACAAGGTCGAGCCTTACGTTGTCGCCGCCGATGTTTACAGCGTGGCGCCCCACACCGGACGCGGCGGCTGGACCTGGTACACCGGCTCGGCGGCCTGGATGTACCGGCTAGGGCTGGAAGGCATCCTTGGCCTGCATCGCGCAGGCGCAGGTTTGATCATTGAGCCTCATATCCCAGTTGGCTGGCCGGGCTATGAAGTCACCTATCGTTACGGCCAGGCGACCTACGCTATTTGCGTTCAAAACGACGGACTGTCGGGCGCGGAGGCACCACTTGATATGACGGTCGATGGATTATCCGTGCTAGGCAATCGTCTGGCGCTACTCGATGATGGCGAGCTGCACCAGGTGCAGATCACACTGAAGCATGAGATCAGTTGAGTCTGCTGAAAACCTAGACAGGTGGCGCGATCTGACGGGCAAACTCAAACATTGGACAGCCGGGTCCTTCTCATTGCCGTTGAAACAAGCTGCCTTGGACTTGCACGTCGCACAGACTTCGGGCGTCGCCCGCAGCGCCACCATACCAGCGCGAGCATAATTGCCCGAAAGACCGCCCAGGAAACAGAGGTAGCGGCACCAGGTCCGCCGCGCAAAAAAGGTGCCGGAGACCACTACGCCGGTGGTCAACGGCAGGAGCAGCATGCCCGATTCCCAGGGGTTCTTGACAATTCCAAAAGACATGATCGCTCCAGGTGATGAGGATGAAGAGGACGTCAATGATCCAGATGCCATGCTTTTTCAAGAATACTGTCACGCATGCGCACGGGGATGCCCGTCCCGCTTGCGGCTCAAAAGCTGTAGCGCAGGGCGAACGGGATCGTCATTTTGTGTATATATCTGCGGCCAGGTGGAAGCCATAGCCAAACTACGGAATGGCAATGGCGCTGCTTACAGCCTGGCCCAGGCCGGAACCCGGTTCCGCAACAGCGCCAGCAGCGGCGCTGGCAACGGTAACGACGCCGCGGTCAATGTTATCCCTGCCACCCTCACCCCCTACTGGTAGAGGGTCAACGACCACGCCGACAAGCTGGATCACGCCCAGGGCAGCGCGCTGGCTAAGTAGGTGATAGACGGCAAGCTGAGCTGGTTGGAGGCGCAGTCACGACTGGACGACTGGATCGACGCCGTTACCCTGCCCAGCTTCGGTGCATGCAATGGCAAGGCTGCTGGCGAGAACGCGCCAATTGCCGCTTCCGCCAAGCCAATGGCTGAGCGCGCCAGCGATCCCCTGGACGAGCTCTTCGAGTAGCCGCTAAGCCAACGACAAAGCCCCGGTGCATGGCGATGTGCATCGGGGCCGTTTCCATCGATACCATCCACTAAGGAAACGTCCGATGGCAACCTACGCCCAGGCGCTGGAGAGCGCCAAGCTGCGCGCCCAAAACAATGACGCAACCTACTTCATTGATCACCAGCCGGAAGCATGGGAAGACCGTAACACCGGCTGGCACGTCGTCGAGCAGATCGAGTATTACAACGACGCCTGTGACATCGACGAAACTACCGTGCGCTGCTCGGTGACTTGGGACGACGAGGTGGGTGAGTTCTCAGTCGAGAATTTTCAGCCCTGGTACTACTCAACTTGGCAGGATGGGTAGTCGGTCATAAATGACACACGCCAGCCATGTTGCGCGTCGATCGCAACATATGGTGCAGATTGATCGGCGCACACAACCCGTAATCGTGGTATAATGGAAGCATCGAACCATCGGCTCATACAGCAAGGAGGTGACGCTATGAAGGCGGGTAGATTACTCTCACTTGGCATCGCTTGCACCCTGTTGGCGACGCTGTCAGTCGCCGCGGGTGCAGCGCCGCAAGCCGGCCCCTGTGCGCCAGGGACGGCCTATGATCCGGCCTGCGATGTGGATCACAACGGCGCCATCGACGTGACGGACATCCAACTCACAGCCGGCCATTGGGGGCAGACAGGCACCTACAACATCTACCCGGCCATGGTGCCGATAACCGGACAAGTCGTGTCCTACGCGGTAGGTGATGATGGCGACCTAGAGAGGGGTGTGCCCTGGCCGGATCCGCGTTTCACTGACAACGGAAACGGCACCGTGACTGACAATTTGACCGGACTGATCTGGTTGAAGAACGTCAATTGCTTTGCGGGAGGGACTTGGACCAATTCCTTGAATCAGGCCAACACGTTGAATAGCGGTGAATGTGGCTTGACTGATGGTTCGGTGGAGGGCGACTGGCGGCTGCCCAACCTGCGCGAGATGCAAAGCCTGATCAACTACCAGCAGTACGGTCCCGCATTGCCGGTGGGCCATCCCTTCTTCACTATCGTGGCGAGTGCCTACTGGACAAGTACCACCTACTCTATCGACACGTCGCAAGCTTGGCATGTAAGCTTGAACTCCGGCATAGTCCGCAGCGACAGCAAAGGGCAACCCTGGTACGTGTGGCCCGTGCGTGGCGGATGATGATGCTTGGGCGCTTGGGTGCTTCCAGCATAATGACGCCGCGCACTTGCCCTGGCGAACCACTATGTTTGGTCGGTGACGGCGAGTCGGGTGTCGTTCCCATCGCGCACCGCCACCCTTAGTTCTCAATCATCCTGCTCTGCCCATCGATCACATCCAACGGCTCCGTTGCCTGCATCCCGCCCACCTGCGTTGACATGATGACCAACGATGGCGCATTTCGGGCACATCAGACTCTGTGTTGCCTTCTGGCAAAAGACGCCCGGCTTGGCCTTCTGCGCCAATCAACCGGGCGTTGGTTTGTATGCCATCCGGTCTGAGCTACTACTCATGGCAAGTCGCCATCCAAGATTACCGCCGGTTCATGCCTATGTGGCAGAAAGAGCACCAGCCGGAAAGAAGCACCTGGTTGTTGTACACCACTTCAGAAATCGACTATAATTCAATCCCGTAACCACCGTGACTACAGTCTTCGATCTAGCCTGGATTCCTAATGAGCGAGACACTCCTATGTTGGACATGAACACCGAGTTTGGACAGCGCGTTGCCCGGCGCTTGGCGGAAGAGCGCATCGCTTGGCTGACAACTGTGGATAGTAGCGGGACACCTCAGCCGCGGCCTATTTGGTTCCTGTGGACAAATGGTCATTTCCTTGTCTACAGTCGACCCGGCAATCACAAGCTGAGCCACATTTCCAGGAACGCCAAGGTTTCCTTGAACCTGGATGGCGATGGGTCTGGCGGTGATATCGTGGTCATTATCGGCGAAGCGCATATCGACGATACTGCTCCTCCTGCCCACCTAGTGCCGGCTTACGTGGAGAAATACGGCTGGGGCTTTCAGCGCATCGGCATGACCGCTGAGCAGTTCGCAAGTGACTATTCGGTCGCAATCCGCATCACCCCCGCAAAGCTACGCGGGCACTAACTGTTGGTCGGATGAAGGTTGAACGGTGTGCTCCTTCTCAACCTACCTGGATGGAGGAAGCACAAGGAGGGCGGTGAGTACAAAGCCTTGTGGGGGAAAGTGTCCAGTGTTATAAGAACGTCTCGCCGTCCCACAGGAACCAGACCGGCCGGGGCTGGGGCGCGCCGTTGCTGTCGATGGTGGTCAACCAGGCAATTCGTTCCTCGGCCAGGTGGCGGGCCACGCGTTGGCCGAATTTGGTGGTGGTGTCGATCATGGGGTGTTCCTAACGTTAAGATGGCTCACGCAAAGACGCAAAGTCGCAAAGAAAAGGTCCTGTCTCTCTTGGCTATCTTTAAGGCTTGGCGTGCGATGAATGGTGGTTTTATGGCTAGAGCAGGCGCCGGTGTGCGTCTCGTGTATCCAGACCGGCCAGGCGCCGGAAGCGGAACGGGTTGTCGTCATCGCTGGCCTTGCTGGTGACGAGGTCTGCCAGCAGCCTTCCCCCGCCTGGCGCGCCCATGATGCCGTGGCCGCTGTAGCCGGTGTTGAAGTACAGACCCTCGATATCCGGGTGCGGACCGACGATGGGCTTGTCGTCGGGCGTCACCGTGTACTGGCCGGCCTGTACGTAAACATGGTCGCGCTTGAGGGACTCGGCCACATCCAGCCAGAAGGGACACAGCCGGTAGACCCCTTCCAGCACCTCGTGGACGAAGTGGGGGTTGGCGGGCACGTCGTCCAGCGGCTCGCCGGGCGGCTCGTGAGTCTGCGCCCAGGCCAGCGCCGCCCCCGGCTTCTCCGGCCGCCAGTGCGCGCCCGTGTCCTGGTCGATGACCATGGGCGCGTCCTGGGGAATCAACGGGTGCTGGCCGATGGTCATGCGATGCCGTCGAATGATGCGCAGCGGCAGTTCGACGCCGGCCAGCCTGGCCACGCGGCGGGAGTAGGGTCCCGCAGCGATGACCACCACCGGCGCAGCCAGCGGGCCGCTGTCGGTTTCGACGCCGGCCACACGACCGCCTTGCATGGTGAAGCCGGTAACCGTGGTGTTCAGCATGGCCGCGGCGCCGGAGGCGCGGGCGAAGCCGAAACACGCCTCGTGGGCCGACAGCCAGCCGTCGCCCTGGCGAAAGGTGCCGGCGGTGATCTCCTCGGCCGCTGCGTACGGGAAGCGCCGCCGCACCTCGTCGCCGCTGAGCAGCTCTACGTCGGCCAGACCCAGGCTGTGCTGGGTCGCAACGCGCTGGCGGAATCGCTGCGGGCCGTCGTCGGCTGTGGTCAAAAACAGATAGCCCTGCTGGTGCACGCCGATGTCGTAGCCGCTCAGGCCGGTGTGTTCCGCAAAGCGCTCGTAGAACGCAATGCTTTCGCGCATCATGGCCACGTTCTCCGGCTCGACGAACTGGGCGCGCATGGCCTCCATGGAGCGCGATGTGGTCAGCCGGGCCAGCGCTGACAGCCGTTCGACGATCACGCAGCGCAGCCCGGCCCGCGCCAGGAAGAAGGCCGAGGCTGCTCCGTTGATGCCGCCGCCGATGATGATGGCGTCGGGGGAGGGTGAGGCAGTCATGGTCTAGGGCATGCCTGGCCGGCGCTGTGCTGCTGCATACTCCGCCTCCGGCTCTTTGACGAGCCGCAGCATGGGCGGAACGGGATCGGCGTCGAACTCCACCTTGTCGTAGATGTCGGCCAACGGCAGGGTGCAGTCGATGGAGGCGATCGCCACGGCTGCGTCCAGCCCCCTGTGGTCGGAGAGAATCCACTGGCCGGCCGGTTGGCGCACGTAATGCTCCACCAGCGCGCTGTTTTGAGTGATCAACACGTAATCGGTCAGCGACTCGATGGTGCGGTACATCGCGAACTTGCGGCCGCGATCCCATTTTTCGGTGGAGTCGGAGAGCACTTCCACGATAACATTAGGGTTGAGCAGTGTATCCTTCTGGTTATCGGCAAAGAGCGGCTGGCCACACACGACCAGAACATCAGGGTAGGTATAGAGTTCGGCTTGTTTGACGTGAACGCGAAGATCGTTGGCATGGGCGCTGCACTTGCGTCCTTTGAGTTGCCCCACCAACAAATAGACTACGTTGGCGACAATCACAGTGTGGCGCGGACTGGCGCCAGCCATGGCGAAGATCTCGCCGGCGTAGTATTCACTCTTGGTCGGCGCCATGCGCTCCATGTCCAAATATTCCTTGGCAGTGAAGTATGCCTGTCGCTGTGCCTGCATGGTCAATGTCCTCCACAAGAAAACCAAATGTCCTTCTGCCTCGCAGCGCTATTATAGCCTCGCCCCGTCGGCAACGCAAGCCACTTTTCCGTTACTGCTGCTGTTGCTGCTGTTGTTGAAGCAGCCAGTCGATGCGCTTGGCCGGCTTGGGCGGCGGCGCGGCGATGGCAGGGAGCAACCCCTGCTCATCGAGGTTGATCGGAATGGGATCGGGGCTGACGCGCACGCTGACGCTCAATTCGCTGGTCGCCAAGCCCTGGAACACCCCCTTGGTAGGCGGCACGTCGGCGTAGTCGCGGCCTATCGCCACGCGGATGTGACGATCGCCCACCACCAGGTTGTTGGTGGGGTCGAAGCCCCACCAGCACAGCCCTGGCAGAAAAGCCTCCACCCAGGCGTGGGTGGCATCGCTTTCCGAGCGGTCGTGAGTCTCGCGGCGATGGTAGAGATAGCCACTGACGTAGCGGCACGGGATGCCCAGGCGGCGCAGCAGCGCGATCATGATATGTGTGAAGTCCTGGCACACCCCTTGGCGCAAGGCAATCGCCTCGTCG
>JBFYTD010000526.1:0-2809 GCA_041300885.1 Anaerolineae bacterium
AGGTGACTATATCTTTCGCGTGAGAAAGGGTTCAACCAAAGTGGCGCCGCCCAGCACACCTGCCTGGTCGCCTAAAGTGGCCGGCACGATGCTGATATGCTGCGCGCCGCGCTGTTGCAGGTAGTACGCCAGAGCGGTCTCACGTATCGGCTGCAAGAAAGTATCGCCCAAGGCCTCGACCACGCCGCCGCCAAAGACGACCATCTCCGGGTCCAGCGCGTTGACCAGGTTGGCCACCAACAAGCCCAGGTAGAACTGGGCCTGGCCGACCGCTTCGCTCATCAGCGGGTCCTCGGCCAGCAGCGCTTGTTTGATCACACCGCTGGTCAGCCGGTCCTTTTCGGCCGCCAACAGATCAGCCACAATACTGGGTCTCTCCTCGGCCAGGCCGGCGCGCACGGCGCGCTCGATGGCCGTGCGGCTGGCGAAGGCCTCCAGACAGCCGAGCCGGCCGCAGCTACACAGCGGCCCGTTGGGCTGCATGATCATGTGGCCAACTTCACCGGCAGCGTAACGGGTCCCTCGGTACAGTTTGCCGTCGATGACGATACCGCCGCCGACGCCGGTGCCCACGAAAATACCCACCATATGCTGGCACCCCCGGCCGGCGCCCTGGCTCCACTCGCCCAGCGTTCCCAGGTTGACGTCGTTGTCGACCAACACCGGTACGTCGAACTCCGCTTGCAGCCGTGCGCCCAACGGTATTTCGTCCCAGCCAGGCAGGTTGGGCGCCGAGTAGACCACGCCCGTCATGTAGTCCACCGGGGCCGGGGCGCCAACGCCAACGCCGACCAGCGACTTCATACTGGTCTTGGCGGACGCTGCTGCGCTCAAGGCGGTGTCGACGATACGCTTGATGACGGCATCCGGCCCCAGTTCCGCCTTGGTCTTTTTCTTGGCCATGCCCACAATCGCGCCGTTGGCATCGACGACGGCAGCCAGGATCTTGGTTCCTCCCAGATCGATACCCATGCGGTAGACTGCGCCTGGTTTCTTAGCCATGAGGTTCTATCGCTCCTTCGCATGATGGCCGCCGTCGGTATTGAAGGTAGGTGAGAACGCCTTGCCTCATTGTGCATTGAAACTGCCGGTTGTCAAGAGCCAGGCAGCCGTCGCCTAGCGCCGCAGTCAACGATCACCAGCCGAAGCGCTCCTCACGCCAGAAGTTGCCCTGCATGTGGTAGCCGTTGCGCTCCCAGAAGCCAGGTTGATCGCCTGCCATAAGCTCGATGCCGCGCAGCCACTTGGCGCTCTTCCAAAAATAGCGCTTGGGCACCAGCAAGCGCAGCGGCCAGCCATGCTCCGGCGTCAACGGCCTGCCGTCATAGGCCCAGGCCAGCAGGGTGTCGTCATCGTCCAGCACGTCCAGCCCGATGTTGGTGCTGAAGCCGTGCTCGCAGTGCGCCATGACGTGGCTGGCGTCTGCGCCAAACCTGATGTCCAGCGCAGCCAGAAAATCGCGCCACAGCACGCCACTCCAGGTGGTATCCAACTTGCTCCAGCGCGTGACGCAGTGGATGTCGGTGGTGAAGGTCGTCTCTGGCAGGGCGCGCAGCTGCTCCCAGGTCAACCGCAGGGGCTGTTCCACCAGACCAAAGACGCGCAATTCCCAGGCAGCCAGATCGACCTCCGGTACCTCGCCGTAGTGCAACACGGGAAACTTCTCGGTGATGAACTGGCCCGGTGGGATCCGGCCGCTCAGGTCTTGCGTCGGTCGGTTGGTAACGCGCCGCAGCCGGTCAACTCGTTGGGCGGGGTCTTCATAGCTCATGACTCATCTCCTGACCAATCCGGTCTCGTCGATCTCGGCCACCACCGGCAGATGGTCCGAAGCTTCAGCAGTTTCGTCGCCGGTCCAGCGTTGGCACCAACTTAGCACAGCCGCCAACGGGGTTGAGACCCACACGTAGTCGATGCGCACCTGCGGGGCAGCGGCGGGGAATGTCGGAGCAGGGAGGCCATCAGCGCTGGCCGCCTGCGCATCGACGTAGCCGCGGCGCAGCAAACGCGGCACGACCTGCATTTCGTCCTGCACCATGTGCGCGAAGATTTCGTTTGCTTCCACAGCCTCCAACGCGGCCGGACGCTCGACATAGTCGCCGGGCGCCAGAGCGTTGAAGTCGCCCAACAACAGATGCGGGCGGGCCCGGTCGCGCGCCGTCCACGAAAATACAGCCGAAAGCTGTTGAACTCGCACAACTTCGCTGCGATGGTCCAGGTGGGTGACGTAGACCGAGAAGGGGGTTCGTCCATCAGGCAGAAGCACCCGCATCTCCAGCAGGCCGCGCTGTTCGTGGCCCTCGATTGGGGTCAGATGATGGCCGGCATGGGCGAGCACCGGGTAGCGCGTCAATAGGGCGTTGCCGTAGGATGCCAGCGGCGCAAAGGCAAACTGCGGCGTCAAAGCCGCGCCAAAGGCAAATTCCATGCCCAGCGTCTCGGCGAGCAGCGCCAGCGCCGGCCGCTGCTCGCCGGGCGGCGGCAGAGGATGAAACACCTCGTTCAGCGCCACGACGTCGGCCTCGCTAGCCCGGATGATGCGCGCCAGCCGCGCCACATCGATCTGTCCGTGGGCGTCGCGCCAGCCGTGGATGTTGTAGGTTAGGACACGCACAGTCTGGATTCAACTCCAGTCGAAAGTAGCCATCAGTGGCCGATGGTCGGACGCCTGCTCGATCAGCTTGCTGTTCAACACCTGGCAGGACAGCAAGTAGGGCTGCATGATCTGCGGCACGAAGATGTAGTCGATGCGAAAGGGCCACACCATAGGGAAGGTTCCAGCCTGGCCCTCGCCTGCTGTCATATACGC
>JBFYTD010000072.1:0-8038 GCA_041300885.1 Anaerolineae bacterium
CTTCGTCGGCCGTTCGGCCTTCGCCCACAAGGGCGGCACCCACGTCAACGCCGTGGTCAAGCTGGAGCGCAGCTATCAGCACATCGACCCGACCCTGGTGGGCAACCAGAAGCGCATCGTGGTCAGCGAGCTGGCCGGCAAGGACAACATCGCGGTCAAGCGCGAGGAGTTCGGCCTGCAAGGGCTGAGCAAGGAGCAGGAGCGGCGGGTGCTGGAGCGCATCAAGGACCTGGAGAACCAGGGCTTCGCCTTCGAGGGCGCGGAGGGTTCGGTGGCGCTGTTGCTGCGCCGCTTGCAGCCCGACTACACCCCTCCCTTCGAGCTGCTGCGCTACAAAGTTGTCGTGGAGCACATGAACGGCAAGGCGCACAATGGCCTGGTGGGCGATGGCACCAGCCCGCTGGCGGCAGCTAACGGCAACGGCACCTATGACCCCTCCGCCTGGTTCGTCGAGGCTACGGTCAAGGTCAAGGTCGGCGGCCAGATCTTCCACACCGCGTCCGAGGGCAACGGCCCGGTCAACGCGCTGGATCTGGCGCTGCGCAAGGCCATCCTGCAGTTCTACCCCCAACTGGAGCAGGTCTCGCTGATCGACTACAAGGTGCGCATCCTGGACAGCCACGCGGCCACGGGCGCGACGGTGCGCGTGCTGATCGAGTCCACCGACGGCCACACGACGTGGAGCACAGTCGGCGCCAGCAGCAACATCATCGAGGCCAGTTGGCAAGCGCTGGCCGACGGGGTGGAGTACGCGCTGTTGGGCATGAATCGCACGAGCGATGGAGCAAGCGCTGCAGCAAGCGCGCTGACCGAACCGATCCGATCGTAGGCCTGTGCCTTGGTCAAGACGTCCGGCAGCGCCCAAATTGGACAGACTCAAGGCCGTGCCAAGATCGTCTCCCCTGCCCGCACGCGCGTCCCAGGCGTCACTGCCATGTGGGCCGTGTTCGGAATGAAAATCTGAACTTCGCCGCCAAGGGGCAGGTGTCCCATGACCTGCCCCTGTTGCGCGGCGTCTTCCAGGTCGAGCAGCGCCGTGATGCGGCGGCCCACGAAGGCCGGCATGGCGCGCCAGAAACTGCTGGCCCTTTGTTTGATCAATACCTTGACGCCACTGCTGTGGTTGATGCCGATCCACAGGGTGTCGTTGTGCTCGTTTTGCTGGCCGCCGGGCTGATAGCGCCGATAGCGCACTCTCCCGTCCGATGGTGAGCGCGTCACCTGGACATCTCCGGGACGTATCTGGATCGTCACCCGGTAGGTGAGAGCCTTGACAAAGCGAGGTTCGTGGACCAAGTCGATCTTTCGCACCTCTCCATCACACGGCGAGACCACCAATCCCGCGCCCGCTGGGTTGCTGCGCGATGGGTTGCGGAAAAGCCAGAAAACCCCGGCCAGGGCAGACTGGCTGGCAGCGCTCAGGACAAGCCAACCCGGTTTTCGCTGGAGGAGCCAACCCACACTTGCTGCCAGGCCGATGCTGCCTAGCAGCGCGATGACACCGCCAGCTTGATCCAATGTCGTGATGTAACTGGCTGGTGGGCTGAGGGTGTTAAGCGGGGAGCTACTTTGTGACATAACACTCCTACAGGAATGCTCTCCACAGACAAGGTGGCGCTCTGGCGTTACTATTGTTCCAACGAACGCAAATGTTCGCCTACGAGATTATTGCACACTCCGAAGTCAGTGTCAATCCCAAGACGAGGAATGAAACGCCATGAGTCCTGTGATGCAGCAGACTGAAATTGCTGCGTTTTTCGATATGGATAAGACGCTGCTGAGCGCTAGCTCGGCTGTGCTGATGGTGCGTTACATGGTGAAGCGCGGGGAATTGGCCCGGCAGGACGTGATGCGCTTCGTTGCGGCCATGCTGCGCTACAAGATGGGCCGGCTGGACATGATCGAAACCACGCGCGCCATTGTGCTCGAGCTGGCCGGTCAATCGGAGGCCGAGCGTATCGACCATACCCGGCAGTGGTTCCAGGAGCATTTGATCGCCTACGTGACGGAAGAGGGGCGGCGCTGGGTCGCAGCGCATCGCCGGTTGGGGCACCGTGTCGCCTTGATCACGGCCTCCCCCAGCTACACTGCTGATCAGTTGGCTATCCACCTGGGCATGGCCAACGAGGATGTCATGGCGACCCGCTTCGAGGTCGAAAAGGGTCTCTTCACCGGCCGCATGCTGGAGCCGATGGTCTATGGACAGGGCAAGCTGGATGCAGCTCAGACCTATGCCAACCAACACGGCGTCGATCTGTGCCAAAGCTATTTCTACACCGACAGCATAGACGACTTGCCGTTGCTGGCGATCGTCGGATACCCGGTGGCTGTCAACCCTGACCGGCCGCTGCGCAAGCTGGCCAAGGAGCGGGGCTGGTCGATCGTGCGCTTCTACTGAGGAATGGACAAAAAAGAGGCCCCGTGCAGGTAGGGTACCTGTCACGGGGCCAATCGGTCAGGAGCTTTTCCAGATCGTAAACGTGTAGCTAAACACGTTGGGGTTGGGCGGCGGCGGCTCTGCTGTACGCGGCACTCGACTGGTCTTTGTTGGAGTTGGCCTGGCATCGTGCAGAGGGTCATCCTGTAGTTCATCGCGCGGCCCAGCTCTCCCTGACGACTGCGCCATTTGGGGCTTGGCGCTCGTGGGCCGACGCCGCTTGCGGCGCGGCACACGGGTTGGAGGCTTCTGGACAGGTTGGTCACCAGGTCTGTCAGCACTTTTTCTTCGGGACACGGTTTCCTCCGCCTAGAGATAATCGCGCAGTTGGCGGCTGCGGCTGGGGTGGCGCAGCCGTGCCAGCGCTTCCTGTTCGATCTGGCGAATACGCTCGCGGGTCAGGCCGAACATCTCGCCTACCTCTTGCAGCGTGTAGGTGTGGCCATCTAGCAGCCCATAGCGCAGCCGCAAGATGCGTTCCTCGCGCGGCTGCAAGGTGTCGAGCAAATCGTCGAGCTTCTCGCGCAGCAGGGCTTGCTCGGCTCGCTCCGAGGGCTCGGGGCTGTCGTCATCTTCGATGAACTGCCCCAGCGTGCTTTCCTCTTCCTCGCCCACCGGCTGTTCCAGTGACAGCGGTCGTACAGCCGTGCGCAGGTAGCGATGCACACGCTCAGCCGGCAAGTCCAGCGCGTCGGCCAACTCCTCTGGCGTCGGCTCGCGGCCCAGGGTTTGCTCCATCTCCTGGCTGGTGCGGCGCAGCTTGAGCAGCTTCTCGCTCATATGCACGGGCAGGCGAATGGTGCGTCCCTGATCTGAGACGGCGCGGCTAACCGCCTGGCGAATCCACCAGGTCGCGTAGGTGCTGAACTTGTAGCCGCGGTCGGGATCGAACTTGTCCACGGCGCGCATTAAGCCTAGGTTGCCCTCCTGGATCAGGTCCAGGAATGGTACACCGTGGCCGATGTAGCGCTTGGCCACGCTGATCACCAATCGGCTGTTGGACTCGATCATGCGCCGCCGGGCCTGTTGTCCCAGGGCTATTGCCGCGTTGAGGTCATCCTGCTCGTCGGTCGTCAGATCCACCGAGCGGGCTTGTTTGCGGCTAGCCTGTTTACCAGCCACCACGCGGCTGGAGAGCATTTTCTCCTCTTCGGCTGTCAGAAGGGGATGCGCGCCCATCTGCCTGAAGTAGAGATCGACTGCGTCGCGAGCTAAGGCCAAATCATCCTCGTCTTTCGCAGAAATGACGCGGCTGGGAGGAAGCTCAATCTCCTCCTCGACCTCGTCGACTTGATCCTGCACGGGGATATCCATCTCGCGCAGCCGCGAGAACAGATCCTCTAACACGTCGAGGCGTTCTTCTACTTCAGGGAGGGTCTCCAGGATTTCATCATAGGTAATGTATCCTTGCGCCGAGGCGCGCTCCAGCAACTCTGCAAGAGCATCAGCTTGTTCGGTGTTTTCCTGCTTAGTCGGTTCTTCCATAAATCCTTGACACACTACTCCATCGAAATTGGCTGCGCTTATCGTGACTAATGCGACACTCGCAACCTTGTAATGGCAAACTGTCCTGCCATAAGCAGCAAACCGCCCACGGCGGTTGGTCGGGGCAAAATGTGGGAACGTTCAGCCCTACCGATCACGACTGCGCTGTCGAGGGGCGGAGCGAAATAGCAACTGGCTAAAAATCTAGCACGCAGCCTGGCCTTGATCAAGGTTTGGCTGCGTTTGTGCTGCAAACAATGCTGTCTGTCTGATTAGTAGCTCGCTCTCAAGTTGCCGTCCCAGCCAACAGGTGGACCCATTGACCGCTTCCCGATTGTCGACCGGAATCCGGCCTGCCTACTGGTTCAGTATAACATGGAAAAAATGCCATGTCAACACGTTTTTCGAGATTGTGGCATATCTCTCATTTTCCCCAGGCCGCCTGGGCACACGCCTAAGTTGCTATCGACATCGCCGTCTTTGACATCTCAACCAGTTCTGCTGTATAATCTTTCCCTGTTAGCACTCTTATCTTATTTTGAGATTTTTCTGATTCTTTGCCCACGCCGTGCAGGCCGATGACCTGCGGCGGCTCAACTTGTTGAGCAGAATTAGGGTCTCTTGCAGGAGGAAGCGCACGTGACGTTAGTAGAAATCAGCCCCACCGTCGAGCCACGGGTCAGTGAACCTGTGGCCGTCGAGACTGCACATGCAGACGCGCCAGCACCTAAAGGGCGGCAGAAGCCCAAGGTTCAGACTCTGCCGCGCAAGAAGATCGTGAAGGTGCTCAGCGTTGGCATGGAAGTCACCGGCAAGGTGAAGCGAGTTTCCGAATACGGCGCCTTTGTCGACATTGGCGTGGGGCGGGATGGTTTGCTTCATATCTCCGAGCTTTCGACCAGCCGCGTCCGCAAGGTGGACGACATGATCAAGGAAGGCGACGAGATCAATGTTTGGATCAAAGAGCTGGACCGCGAGAAGAATCGCATCAGCTTGACGATGGTCCCCCCGGGTACCAAGACCATTCGCGATCTGGCAGTGGGTGAGCTGGTAACCGGTTCTGTTCAACGCCTAACCACCTACGGCGCCTTTGTCGACATCGGCATGGAGCGCGACGCCATGTTGCACGTCAAGGAGATGGGTGATGGCTATGTGGCCAAACCTGAAGACGTGGTCAAGGTCGGCGATGAGATCGAGGCGCGCATCAGCGGCGTTGACGCCCGCCGTGGGCGAGTCGACCTGAGCCTTAAAGGCCTGCGGCCTGGGTCAGCCGGCAGCAACTTCTCTGAGGACATCGAGATTCAGCCAATGGGCGTCGATGCTGACGCGGATGAAGCGCTGCCTACAATCATGGAGTTGGCGTTTCGTCAGGCGCTGGATGGCGAAGAAGACTATCAGCCGCCATCACGCGGGCGCAAAGCGAAGCGCCGCAAGGGTCGTGGCGATGATCGCTACGAGCAGGACGACATCATTAGTCGCACGTTACGCTATCGAGGCTAGCTGCCCAGCAGCACGTTGCTGATGATGAAAAACTAGGTCAACCTCAAGCTCCGGGCGCTCTGCCGGAGCTTTTTGTTCCGATCTCCTGGTGCATCATGAAGCGTCATCAGATTACCCTCATGCTCGCTTTTGCACTGGCGCTGCTGCTTGGACTGGCGCTTGCCGTGCCATTCCTGCTGGGCGCACCGCCTCAGACCGCGGCGCCTGCCAGCGTTGCTCCCGCCGAATCGCCTCCAGCATCCAGCCACGTCTTTGAGGGCATGATCCATGCTGCTGGCACAGGTGTGCCTGCGCTCTGGGTGATCGACAGATATCCTGTCATGGTGATCTCAACCACCCATATCATTAGCAATGGCTTGGTGGCGCGCCCAGGGGTGTGGGCCCGGGTGGAGGCAATCAAGCTGACAGGCTTGCAGGCTACCACACTTGAACTGCAAACCGTGCCCACCAGCGACCTCTATAACCGCATCGAGGTCATGAACGAAGCTCAGGGCTTGTGGCGCGTGGGCAACACCTGGGTGACTGTCGGTCCAGAGACAGAGGTCTCGGGGGCGCCGCCGGCCGTGGGCAGTTTGGCGTTGGTCCATGGCGCCCGCTCTGCTAACGGGGTCGACGCCAGTCAGATCCTGGTGGTAAGCGCTGACGCCGAGGTTGTTTACCAGGGCACCCTGAACCTGATGGGCGCTACTGTCTGGCAAGTGGATGATGTCACGGTGGAGATCGCGCCAACGGCCGTTTTCTCCGGCGCGGTTCCGGCGCTGGGCAGCCAGTTGCTGGTGCGCGGCACAGAGACCGGCCCCAGGCGCATGCGGGCGGCCCATATTTGGACGCTGGAGAGCATCGACCCGCAAGTAAGTATGACCGCCTGGCTGCAGCGCATCGATGGCCTGAGCTTTCCCTTTCTGTGGCGCGTGAATTATCTCGATGGCCCGAACCTGAGCCCGGTCTTCGTTGCGGTCTATGGTGACACGCTGGTAAACGAGACAGCAGGGCCGGCTGAGCCGGGGGCCTGGCTTGCGATCGAGGCGATCTACCAGGGGAATTCGTTCTACCGCGCCCGCAGCATAGCTGTCTTGCCCAGAGCTCCCAAGCGCCAGATTATCGGGCAAGTCCAGTCCCTGCCCTCCGGCGGCGTTGCAGGCATCTGGCAGGTAGAGCAGTATCGCGTCGAGGTTGGCCCAACGACCGGCATTGTCGGAACTCCCCAAGTGGGTGACATGGCCTGGGTGTCGGGCACGCCCGACTACGCCAACATCTTGCAGGCGCAGTTGATCGAGGTTTTGGGCGACTAAGGGGTCAAAGCACCTTGTGCATGTACAGATCGCCCAGGCTGAAGCCGTGGCGCCGATAATACGCCTCTGTACCCAGTGCCGAGATCACTGCGATGCGATGCCAGCCGCCCGCGCGCGCCATCTGCTCCGCCCGCGCCAGCAGACGGCCGCCCAGGCCGCGATGCTGCGCTTCGCCGTCACCCGTCGCACCGATGTGCAGAGCCGGCCCGTAGACGTGCAACTCCCTGATCAAGGCGCACCTCTCCAACTCCGCGGGCCGCTCGATGGCCCGGTCAGTCCAGGGCAGCAAGAGCCGCAGAAAGCCGGCCAGCCGGCCAGTTTGCGTTTCCACCGCCAGGAAGTTCTCCAGCCCCGCGCCAGTCTCGTAGCTGTGCACATGCAGATCAACCGTTCCGGCGTCCAACGCGCTGTCGCCGACCTCCCGGCAGCGAATACAGCGACAGCGGCGTTCGGTTGCTGCCAGATGCTGCTGCACCGTCTCACGCAGGTTGCTGGCCCGGCTGCCGTGCAGAATGTAGTCGGCCGGAATATCCCGCACGACCCGCGTTACGCGGCAGTAGGGCGGTACTTGGGCCTTGCAGTCGGCCAGTAACTCCACCAGGGTCGTTTCGTCGTAAGGCTGATAGGTCCCTTGCTGCCACAGATTGAAGAGGCCGGTGCCGGCCAGCAGCGCCGTAGGGTAGATTTTCAGATCGTCGGGTCGGATGTCCGGATCGGCCCACAGGCGGGCAAAGTCCTCCCGATCACTCTGCGGCGTAGCGCTGTAGAGGTTGGGCATCCAGTGCAGGTGCAGCTTGAAGCCGGCCGCGCGTAGCAACCGGCAGGCGCGTCGGGTCGCCTCCACGTCGTGGCCGCGGCCGTTGAGCGCCAGGATGCGATCGTCCAGGCTTTGCACGCCCAACTGCACCCGCGTCACCCCAAGCCGGCGCAGCCTCAGCACCTCGTCGGGCGTCACCCAGTCCGGCCGTGTCTCAATGGTAAGCCCAACACAGCGGCTGGGCGCCTGCTGGTTGAAGCGTTGCGCCTCGTGCAGCGAAGCGGAGTCGCTGCCGTTCAGGGCGTCCAGGCAGCGTTGAATGAACCAAGCGCCATACGAATGCGGGTATGCGCCCCAGGTGCCGCCCAGGATCAGCAGCTCCACTTTGCCGGTCGGGTGCCCGGTGTTGTGCAGCGCAGTCAGCCGGCTGCGGGTTTGCTGGTAAGGATCGAAGCCGTGGCGCAGGGCCCGTTGTGCGCCCGGCTCGCGCGCCAGGTAGCTCTTGGGCATCGACGCGTCGTCGGGACAGAAGATGCAGTGGCCGGGGCAACCGGCCGGCTGGGTCAA
>JBFYTD010000527.1:0-2804 GCA_041300885.1 Anaerolineae bacterium
GAGAAGTTGACCCACGCCTCGCGCAACGAGACCGAGCGCCTGCTGGCTTTGTTGCAAGCGGCCGATGACGCAAGTTAGTTGAGAAGTGTCACGTGTCACGTTTCACGTAGCCATAGCCGCACACCCTACATCCAGCACCTGACACTTGACACCTGGCACCTGAACCTTACACCCGACACCTTCCGAAAAGGATTTTCCCATGCCCAAACCCAGAATCACCATCGTCGGCCTGGGCCTGATCGGCAGCTCGATCGGCCTGGCGTTGAGCCGCGAACAGCGCGACTTCGAGGTCATCGGCCACGACAAGAGCAGCGCGGCGGCCGGCCAGGCCAAGAAGCTTCAGGCCGTGGACAAAACCGAGTGGAACCTTCTCTCGGCCTGCGATGGCGCTGGCCTGGTCATCCTGGCCCTGCCGTTAGGGGCCATCCGCGAGACCATGCAGGCCCTGGCGGGGGAGCTGGCCGAGGGCGCGATTGTCGTCGACACCGCCAGCGTCAAGGCCCCGTTGCAGGCCTGGGCCGATGAGCTGCTGCCCCCCAGCGTGTCCTTCGTCGGAACCAACCCGATTGTCGGCAGCGATGTGGCAGGCGGCTTGACAGCGCGGGCCGACCTGTTCGAAGGCCGTCTCTGGGCGATCTGTCCCTCCCCCAGCACGGACGAGCGCGCGGTCAAGACCGCTTCGGACCTGGCGCAGCGGCTGGGGGCCGATCCCCTCTACCTGGACGCCACGGAGCACGACGGCCTGACGGCCGCGGTGGAACAGTTGCCCGCCTTGGCCAGCATGGCCTTGCTGACCAGCGCGGCCAGCCAGCCAGCCTGGCGTGAGATGCGCAAGCTGGCCGGCGCGCAGTTCGAGAGCTCCACGCGCCTGGTGTCGTCCGACCCCCACGTCTTCAGCGACGCCATGTTGCACAGCCCGCAGCAGGTGGTGCGCTGGATCGACGGTTTCATCGACAACATGGCCGCCTGGCGTGATCTGATCGCGGCCGGCGACAGCGAGACCATCGACAAGGCTTTCGTCGAGGCGATGCAGGTGCGCGATCGCTGGCTGAGCGACCGCAGCAAGGGCAACTGGGAAGACGATGGCGCCGCACCCATCGAACGGCCCAGCATACTGGGAAGCCTGCTGGGCCTGGGACGTTTGACGGAGCGCCGGTCACGCACCAAGAAGTAGGCCCAACTAGTGGGAGCGGGTCTGCCAGTATCAGCCGGATGCTTGCCGCCCCAGAACAACCTCACTGCTTAGGCGCCGGGTGCGAGCACGTTGGTTTCGATACGCCGGCCTACTCAACCAACGTGCTCGCCGCCGGAGTAGTCACAACACAAGACGGCGACCTGGGATTACCAGGTCGCCGCTTTATTTGGGTGCATTCGTTTCATTTGCACCCAGTCAAGGCGTCGGCGTGGGGGAGGGCAGGGGAGATGCAGGGTCGGGCGTTGCCAGCGGCGACACTTGCACCCCCGACTGCCCGCTGTTGGTCTCCACCCCGGGGATGGTGATGGCGTCGCTGGGGGCCGGGGTCCACGTGGCAGTGGGCGGCGGCGTCTTGGCGGCGCCATCCCCGCCGTCGCAGGCCGCCAGCAGGCTGGCGGCCAACGCCAACACAACGAACACGCGCGACGCCATGGAAGGCTGACGGTGTTTCATACGTTCTCCTTGCGATCAGCTTGCAGCGCACGCCAAACCCGCTCCGGCGTGAATGGCAGCTCACGGATACGCACGCCGGTGGCGTCGTGGATCGCGCTGCTGAGGGCTGGCGCCACGCCGTCCTTGGGGATCTCGGCGATCGCCTTCGCTCCGTAAGGGCCGCTGGGCTCGTAGGTCTGCACCAGGATCACGCCCAGCTCTGGCGTCTCGTCAGCCCGATAGATGCGATAGGAGGTGAAGTCGGTCGTCAGCAGGCGGCCAGCCTCGTCATACGGCATTTCCTCGCTGTGCGCGAAGCCCAGCGCCTGCACCATGCCGCCCTCCACCTGCCCGGCCGCGGTGATCGGATTGATGGCGATGCCGCAGTCCACGGCCATCACCAGCTTCTTGACCTCCACCTGGCCGGTCTCGCTGTCCACCTCGATCTCGGCGAACTGCGCGGCGAAGGGGGGCGGGCTGAGGTAGCTCATGTGGCTGGCTGTGGCCATGATCTGGTGCTGGTCGGCCTGGTGCGTGGCGTGCAGGGCCACCGTCTCCAGCTTGACCCGCTGGCCGGCCGGCCCGCAGACGTGCTTATCCTCCAGCCATAGCCGGTCGGGCTCGACGCCGCCGAAGAAATGCCTGGCCGCGTGGCTGCGGATCTGCTGGGCGACCTCCTCGGCCGCCTTGAGCACCGCGCCGCCGGAGATGTAGGTGGTGCTGCTGGCGTAGGCGCCGGTGTCGAAGGGGGTGAAGTCGGTGTCGGAGGAGTAGACGATCACGTCCTCCAGCGGCAGGCCCAGGGTTTCGGCTGCGATCTGCGCCAGGATGGTGTCGGAGCCGGTGCCCAGGTCGGTGGCGCCCATCAGCAGGTTGATCGAGCCGTCGTCGTTGAGCTTGATGCTGGCCGCGCCCATGTCCAGGCCGGCGATGCCGGTGCCGTGCATGCAGACGGCGAAGCCCAGCCCGCGGCGCAGGTGCGGCTTGCCCGGGACCGTGCGCCAGGCCGGATCGCTCTTGCGCTCCCAACCGATGGCTTTGGCGCCCTCGGCGACGCATTCGTCCAGCCCGTTGCTGTGCACCCACTGCTCGAAGCCCTCGCGGCCCTCGCCCATGGCCCGCGCCAGCACCAGCTCGTCGCCCTCCTTGACCCAGTTGAGCCGCTTGAACTCGACCG
>JBFYTD010000528.1:0-2803 GCA_041300885.1 Anaerolineae bacterium
AACCCGGTGATTAGCCCCGGCGTGCCGGTGGGCCGTGCGCTGCTGCGCACCAGCTACATGGCTACCCACACCAAGGAGCATATGGATCGCGCGCTGACGATCTACGAGCAGGTGGGCAAGGAATTTGGTCTGATCTGAGCGACTTTCCCGCCGCCAACAGAAAAAAAGCCGGCGCGACGCACTCTCAACAAGGAGTGCGTCGCGCCGGCTTTTTATCTTTCGGCGGCGGGATAGTCGCTTAGATCAGACCAAATGCCTTGCCCACCTGCTCGTAGATCGCCAGGGCGCGATCCATATGCTCCTTGGTGTGGGTAGCCATGTAGCTGGTGCGCAGCAGGGCCCGGCCCACCGGCACGCCGGGGCTGATCACGGGGTTGACGAACAGGCCAGCGTCGAAGAGGTGGCGCCAGACTACGAAACAAAGCTGGTCGTCGCCGATGATGATCGGAATCACGGGGGTGCAACTGTTGCCGGTGTTAAAACCCAGGCGCTTTAGCTCACCGCGCATATAAGCTGCGTTGGCGTTGACCTGTTGCACCCGCTCCGGCTCCGTGCGCATCACCTCCAGGGCGGCCAGGGCTGCGGCCGCGTTGCTGGGCGGGATGCTGGCGCTGAAGATCATCGAGCGGCCGGTGTGCTTGATGTAGCTGATCACGTCCGCGTCGCCGGCGATGACACCGCCCAGGCTGGCGAAGGACTTGCTGAAGGTGGTCATGATCAGATCCACGTCGTCGGTGACGCCGAAGTGCGCCGCCGTCCCCCGCCCGCCGCCCAGCACCCCTGTCGCATGAGCATCGTCCACCATCAGGCGCGCGCCGTACTGCTTGACCACTGGGATCATCTCTGGCAGCGGCGCAATGTCGCCCTCCATGCTGAACAGGCCGTCGACGATCACCATCTTGCCGGCGTCCTCGGGCAGGCTGGCCAACACCCGCGCCATGTCCTGGACGTCGTTGTGGCGAAAGCGCTTCATCTCGCCATAGGACAACTGCGCGCCGTCGACGATGCAGGCGTGGTCGTCCTTGTCCAGCACCGCGTAGTCGCGGCGGCCCACCAGTGCGCTAATGGTGCCCAAGTTGGTCTGGTAGCCCGTGCTGAAGACCAGCGCGGCCGGCTTGCCCACCCACTCGGCCAGCTCGTGCTCCAGTTGCTCGTGCATCAACAGCGTGCCGTTGAGGAAGCGAGAGCCGGTGCAACTGGTACCGTAGGTCTTGATGGCGTCGATGGCCGCCTCACGCACTTTGGGGTGGGTGGTCAGCCCCAAGTAGTTGTTGGAACCGAACATCAAGAGACGGCGCCCGCGGTAGACCGCTTCAGGCCCCTCGTGGCCGTCCAGTGCAATGAAATAGGGATAATAGCCGCTGGCAATGGCCTCTTTGACAGCGGTGTACTGAAAAGCCTTTTGAAAAATATCAGCCATGAAAAATACCTCCAGGAGCAGATTACGAAGCCGGCAGTGAGAGCCGGCGCGCCGCTCCAATTTGCGGCATTATAGGCCCCCTTGGGCGATTCTGCAAGCAGGGCAGGTTAACGTCCCAGCGCACGACCGCAGGCATCCACCAGCGCCAGGGTCAACTGCTTGGCGTCGAGGTCGGCCGGCTGTTCTTCGCCTACCGGCCCCACACAGGCCGGGCAGCCGGCGGCGCACGAGCAGCGGCTCACCAGTTCACCCACGGCGGCCAACAGCTCAGATGCCAGCTCGTAGAGCCGCTGGCTGAAGCCGATGCCGGCCGGCGCCTTTTCGTAGATGGTGACGGTGGGCAGGGCGCTGCCGGGCGCACGGGCTTCGGCCGCCACGCCGATGTCGCCGGGGTCGCACATCAGATAGAGCGGCGCCAGGCTGCTCAACGCGTAGGCCAGGCCGCCCAAGCCGGTGCGCAGCCGCTGGCCCTGCTCGGCGCGCTGGTGGCAGGCGCGGCACAGCGTGGCCAGATTCTCCAGCCGGTTGGCCACCCGGTAGGCCTCGTTTTGGCCGGGGAGGTAGCCGAAGGTGCGGAAGGGCTGCTTGTGATGCACGTCGTGCTGGCGGCCGGTGGGCTCGCTCGCTCCACACACCGTGCAGCGATAGCCGTCGCGCGCGCGCGCCGCGTTGCGCTGCTGCTGCCAGTTGGGGCCGTAGTCGTTGGGATCGCTGCGCCACTGCCCGGCCGCGCGCAGCGGCTCCAACAGTTCCTCGCCCAGCGCAATCCAAAAGGCGTCGGTCTCCAGCACCTGTTCTGGCAGCGCAGGCTCGATCTGGCCGAAGCCCAAGGTCTCGTGGCTATGGCGCTTGACCTGGCGAAACGTGCTGACCTGGCTCCTCACCTGCACCGGGCCGTAGGCCAAGCCCACGCCGCCCGCGGCGCTCTGCTCCTGTACCCCCAACACCTGCACCTGCAGGCTGGCCGACGCCACCGTGTAGTAATCGACTTCGGTCGGTCGCACCCAGGCATGGCCCGCCTCCCAGTCCAGCATCTCCACCAGGTAGGACTGCCCCTGGTGCAGATAGACCGCGCCTGGATGTAGCATAGACTGCGCCGCTGCCCGCTCCAACTGGCCGATGACCACCGACCGCCCTTCCCCTGGCCCCTGCCCGCTGTCTCCTGGCCCTTGCATCGTGCCACTTGCCACCTGCCACCTGCCACCTGCACCCTCCCTCACATGGATCACCACATTGTCGGGCGAGGCGGTGCGCAGGCTGATGGCCTGGGCCGGATAGCCCTCACCCATCCAGAACCAGTCGCCGCCGTGCTGCTGTACATCGCCCGTCTCGGCCAGCCAGGCCAATAGCTCAGCGGTGTACGTCACCTGGCCGAAGCGCTCC
>JBFYTD010000529.1:0-2797 GCA_041300885.1 Anaerolineae bacterium
GGCGCAGGTCCTCCAGCCAGCGAACGTAGACGATGTTGCTGACAAAGCCCACGAAGTCGATGTCGTAGGTGCGAACGGGGATGGGGAGGATGATTTGGTAGGGCATGGGAGTTTCAGGTGGCAGGCTGCAAGTTGCAGGCGTTCGGTCACGTTTCACGCATCATGCGCTGTGCGAGATGGCACAACAGCCGACCTATTGTACAGTAGCGCCGTCAAATCGCCAACCCTGCATCCTCTCACACTGCTGCTGGAGAGTGGCACGCCGCTGCAATACCACGGTACTGTTTTGGTTTTGCTGGTTTAGCCAGCCATTCCGGCTCACCGAACGGGCGCCGCTCTTTGTCAAATGGTTTGACAAGCCATGCCGTGGCCGTTTACAATTCCCTGGCGCTTATCCGTGCCCTACCGAGCGTAGAGACCCCCACCACCGATCACCGGTTAGCGATCACTGCCCTATGGACGTTACTGCCTTTC
Organism: Anaerolineae bacterium; assembly: GCA_041300885.1. Classification (GTDB taxonomy): domain Bacteria; phylum Chloroflexota; class Anaerolineae; order JAAEKA01; family JAAEKA01; genus JAAEKA01. Next base: position 475 of record JBFYTD010000529.1, read on the forward strand.
TGAGCCACCTGCGGCGCCAATCCTTCTACCAGGGCCAGATCGTTCACCTGGAGCAGATACCGCGCCGCTCGGCCGCCTATGGCGCCCTGCATGCGCCGCTGCACCTGGACCTGCAAGCCAGCCTGCGCGCCCAGGGCATCGAGCGCCTCTTCACCCACCAGGCTGAGGCGGTCAACGCCGCGCGCGCCGGCCGGCACGTGGTGGTGGTCACCAGCACGGCCAGCGGCAAGACGCTGTGCTATAACCTGCCGGTGCTGGAGGCGATTCTGGAGCAGCCGGTGGCGCGGGCGCTCTATCTCTTCCCGACCAAGGCGCTGGCGCAGGATCAGGTGCGCAGCCTGCGGGAGCTGGGTTGTCGCGGTCTCGATACGAAACAGACGGGTCTCGATACGGCTGCGCCTACTCGACCAACGGGCAGCTCCCTCTCCCCCTGGGAGAGGGGTGGGGTGAGGGTGCATCACTCCCTACCCGTGAGCGTAGGAACCTACGACGGCGACACGCCGCAGGCCCGACGCGGCAAGCTGCGCCAGCAGGGCCAGATCATCCTGACCAACCCCGACATGCTGCACGTGGGCATCCTGCCCAACCACGCGCTGTGGGCCAGCTTCTTTCGCCACCTGCGCTACGTGGTGATCGACGAGGCCCACACCTACCGCGGCGTATTCGGCTCGCAGGTGGCCTGCGTACTGCGCCGGCTGCGGCGAGTCTGCGCGCTGTACGGCTCAGAGCCGCAGTTCATCGCGGCCAGCGCCACCATCGCCAACCCTGGCCAGCACCTGGCCGCGCTGACTGGCCTGGAGCCGTTGGTGATCGACGACGACGGCAGCCCGGCCGGCCCGCGCAGCTTTGCGCTGTGGAACCCGCCGTTGCTCGACAAGCCAAGGCGTGGCTCGGTCGAAGACCGGCCACAGCAACAGGAGGGAGACCGGCCACAGCAGGGAGGCGCAGCCCAGCAGAGTGGGCTGCGGCGCAGCGCCAACGGCGAGGCCACGGCGATCTTCACGACGCTGATCCGCAACGAAACCCGCACCATCGTCTTTACACGGGCGCGCAAGGTGGCAGAGCTGATACTACGCTATGCACGCGAGGATCTGAGCAAAGGCCCGAAGTCAGAGGGTCAGAGCAAGCGCAAAGCCAGAACACCGCAGGGCAGCGCCCCGGTGCCGCCAGACGACTCCGTTTACGGGCTACGGGTTACGGATTACGCTGCCCGCATCGCCGCCTACCGCGCCGGCTACACGGCTGAACAGCGCCGCCAGATCGAGAGCGACCTGTGGAGCGGCCGGCTGCTGGGCGTGACGGCCACCAACGCGCTGGAGCTGGGCATCGACGTGGGCGGGCTGGACGCGGCCGTGCTGGTGGGCTATCCCGGCACGGTGGCCAGCCTGTGGCAGCAAGCCGGCCGCGCCGGCCGCGGCAGCGAGCCCTCGCTGGCCGTGCTGATTGGCCTGGACAACCCGCTGGACCAGTACTTCCTGCGCCACCCGGCCGACCTGTTTGGCCGGCCGCACGAACACGCGCTGATCGACCCTGACAACGTCTACGTGCTGGCCCGCCACCTGCCTTGCGCTGCGGCCGAGATTCCGCTGACCAACATCGCCGGGCCAAATCGCTTCGACGACGAGGCGCTGTTCGGCCCCGGCTTCGTGCCGGCCATGGTCCAGCTCGAGGAAGAGGGCGTGCTGGAGTTTCATGGCGACCGTTGGACCTACAGCGCGCAGGACTATCCAGCCGAGAAGGTCAACCTGCGCTCGGCCAGCGGCGGCCGCTTTGCCCTGCTGGATGAGGCGCGCAACTACCGCACGCTGGAGGAAATCGAGGCCAGCAGCGCGCCGCAGCGGGTGCACTTGGGCGCAGTCTACCTCCACCAGGGCGAGAGCTATCTGGTGACCCGCTACGACGCGGAGATGGGCTTCGCTGTGGCCCGGCCGGCCGAGGTGGACTACTACACCGTGCCGAGAGAATGGAGCGACGTGCGTATCGTGCGCTCGCTGGCGCACCGGCCGATCCCCGGCGGCTACGCCTACTTCGGCCACGTGCGGGCCACATCGCAGGTGATCGGCTATCGCCGGCTGCGCCACTACTCGGAGGAGGTGCTGGGCGAGGAGATGCTGGAGCTGCCCCAGACCACCTTCGAGACGGCCGCGCTGTGGTGGGACCTGGCGCCGGAGATCGTGGCTGCCTGCCAGCGCCGCGGGCTGGACTTCCTGGGCGGCATCCACGCGGCCGAGCACGCCTGCATCGGCATCCTACCCCTCTTTGCCATGTGCGACCGTTGGGACATCGGCGGGCTAAGCACGCCCCGCCACGCCGACACCGACGC
>JBFYTD010000530.1:0-2797 GCA_041300885.1 Anaerolineae bacterium
GTCGCGCACGAAGTCCAGCGGGTTCAGCCGATCCTCCTGCGTCCGCCACTTATCGACTACGTCCAGCCAGGTCTCGCGGCCGACGCGCGCCCCATCCAGCGGCGCGTTAATCTCCAGCAGCTTGTCCTCGCGGCCCAGCCGTTCGGCGCGCTCGTAGATCACGTACCAGGTGCAGGGCCGCGACGGATCTACCTCGCAGCGCTCCGGCGTGGCGCCGCCGCACAGCCCGTTGCGCAGCCCCTTGGGGCAGGTCATGGGACAGACGAAGGCCGTCTCCTGCAGGATGCAGTTGCCGCACATGCGGCAGCCGAACAGCGCGCCTTTGATGGCTAGCTCGGCCGAGGTGAACAGGCGAATCGACGCCGATTCCTCGCGCTTGTACGGCTTGAAGGGCGCCTGATAGCGGCGCGGGGAGAAGAGGGACATGGTTGCCTCCGTGGGGGGAGTGCCAGGTGTCAGGTGTCAGGTGTCAGGTATCGGGTGTCAGGTGTCAGGTGTCAGGTGTCAGGTGCCGTGTGCTTGACTTGACACAAGACCCTTGACACAAGACCCCTTGACACTTGACACAAGACCCTTGACACTTGACACAAGACCCCTTGACACAAATCCGACATCTAGACCTCCAAATACGAGTCCGTATAGATCACATCGTTGTACAGCACCTGCGCCGTCTTGAAGATCGCGACCTGCTCGGGGTCGCTCCAGTCCACGTCGTCGGCCTCCAGCTTGTCGCCTGCCAGGGTCTTGTCATGGAGGGTCAGCAGCAGGCGGCTCTTGCCGGTGCTGTCGTCGCGGTTCTCGATGATGTGGACGAACTCCCAGAGTTGCTCGTCCAGCGGGTTGGCGATGACGTAGTCCACGCCTGCCGCCATCAGCATTACCAGGTAGGTGTTGTTGATCAGCGGCCGCATATGGGCCGGCACCTGGTTGCTGACATTGCTCAAACCGACGTTGACCATGGGCGGCGGGTCGCCCGCGAACTTCAGCATGCGCACGGCTTCGATCAGCTCCGGGCAGTACTGCTGGCAGCCGCTGACGGTCAGCACCAACGGGTCGATCAGCAGGTCGGTCAGGGGCATGTCCAGTTCCATCGCGCGCGGGATCAGCGACTCCAGGGCGATGTTGACCCGCTCGTCCGCGCCGACCGGGATGCCGGCGCTGCCCATGGTCAGGGCGATCAGCTTGGCGCCGAACTTCTTGGCCACCAGCGGCACGTTGGCCAGCCGCTCCTCCTCGGCCGAGGTGGAGTTGATGATGCAGGGCACGCGGGCCACCTCCAGCGCGGCCTCGATCGCGTTTAGGTTGGTGGTGTCCAGGCTCAGCGGCACGTCTACCACCGATTGGACCGTCTCAACCAGCCAGGGCAGGATCTCGTGGCCCAGCTTCTTCTGCGGGCCGACGTTCAGGTCCAGGACCACCGCGCCGTGCTGTACCTGCTGGATGGCCGACTCCTGAAAGTAGGCCGCGTCGCGGTTGGCAATGGCTTCTTTGACCTTGGGCGAGATGATGTGGATGTTCTCGCCGATGATTTGGATGGACATGGGGAGGTACCTTCCTTGTTAGTAGTGATACCTGGCCTGCAAAAAGACGATCCGATCGTCCATCACCAGGTACACGATGCGGTGTTCTTCGGTCAGCCGCCTGGACCAGGCGCCAGGGACAAAGTGCCTGAGCGGCTCCGGCTTGCCGATGCCGGTAAATGGGTCGCACAGAATGGCCTCAACCAGATCGAGCGCCCGCAATGCAATCCTGCGGTCGGTGTCCACCCAGTAGCGCAAGTCCTCGCGGAACTCAGGCTCGAAGACCGACGCGCGCGCTGCGCGGCTAACGGCTGGCTGGCTCGGGCGTTTCGTCAAGGCCAACCTCGTGACGCAGTTCCGACACAGTTTGTGGTAGAGTGACGCGCTGCTGGGCACGCGCGAGAGCTGTCTGCAAGCGCTCGGCGTTTCTTGGCGACCGCAGCAAGTGGGCAGTCTCCATCAGGCTGCTCAGCTCAGCAGCCGAGATCAGCGCAACGTCTTCTTCGCCGCGCCGCTGGACGATGACGATCTCGCGGTCGGCAGTCACTTTGTCGAAGATGCTAGCCAGGTTTGCCCGAGCATGGGTGTATGTTGTTTGGATTGTCATGCTATCTCCCGAGGTGAATATGTACATGGATACTGTACAACTATTCGCTCAGGTTGGCAAATGCGCGTCGCACCGACTGCAGGAGACCGTGTCAAGCCGATCGAGCTACTCGTTCCATGAGATGCAGTTCATCGGCAGCAAGCGCTTGACGCCGTCCTCCTCGGACATGCCGTCGAGGCAGCGCACGAACTCACTGCGGGCGAAGCGGAGTTGGATTACCAGCTCTGGCGACATCTTCTTCGACGGTCAGTTGGTAACTCACGGTAGTGACTTGAGAATCTCGTAGAGCCATTGGCTGGGCGCGGGCGGTTTCGTAGGCACGAGATCCTGGCGGCTCCTTCTCGACGGCAGCCTGAAGTACTTCGCTCACTAGGCTGTTCAGGCTCTTGTCCACCAAGCGTGCTTTTGCGAAGAGCTCACGATGGATATCGGGAGACACTCGCACCATGAACTTGCCGGAGAAAGGCTTTTCGGCTTCCTCGCCGCGCTGAGCACAGAATTCGAGGTAATCATCGACAGAGTCTTGAAACGCTTGGCGTAGCTCTTGGACCGATGTTCCCTGAAATGTGATTACATCGCGCAGATTGATCACTTCACCGTAGAAGATGCCTGCTTCGTTGTCAAACTCAACTTTGCCCACATAGCCTTTGTAAGTCATCATGGTGTGATA
>JBFYTD010000073.1:0-8011 GCA_041300885.1 Anaerolineae bacterium
CCGGCGACCAGGTTCTCACTGGCTTTGGCCATCCTGGTGGTGCTGGCGCTCATGTTCATCCCGGCCGTATCAGCGGATGAACCGATCACCCTGACGATTCTGCACACCAACGACACCCATGCCAACATCCAGCCCTGTATGGCAACGTGCAACAACCAGAACCTGGGTGGCGTAGCCCGCCGCTACACCGCAATCCAACAGGTCAAGGCGGAAGGCGGCAACGTCCTGGTGGTCGATGCTGGCGATCCCTTCCAGGGCACTCTCTTCTTCAACTACTGGCAGGGCCAGGAAGCGTCCTACTTCATGAACGCCCTGGGCTACCAGGCCATGGCGATCGGTAACCACGAGTTCGACTCGGGCCCGCCCGCGCTGGCCCGCTTCATCGAGGATGCCGACTTCCCAGTGCTCGGCGCCAACATCGACGCCTCAGCCCAGGTGTCGCTGACCGGCCTGATCGAGCCCTACACGATCATTGAAGTGGGCGGCGAGCAGATCGGCGTCTTCGGCCTTACCACCGAGGACACCACCTTCATCTCCAGCCCCGGCCCGGACGTGATCTTCGCCGACGTGACGGCCACGGCGCAGGCCACAGTGGCGATGCTCCAAGGCATGGGCGTCAACAAGATCGTCGCCCTGACCCACATCGGCTACGAGTACGACCTGGCTCTGGCGGCGGCGGTCAGCGGCATCGACGTGATCGTGGGCGGCCACAGCCATACCCCGTTGGGCACGATGCCGGGCGCACTGGGCGACTATCCCACCACGGTGAACTCGCCGGCCGCTGAGCCGGTGCTGGTGGTCAGCGCCTGGGAGTGGGGCAAGTACCTGGGCCGGTTGGATGTCACCTTCGACGCTATGGGCGTCGTGGCGAGCTACAACGGCGCGCCGATCCTGATCAACGCCAGCATTCCCGAGGACCCGGCGATTGCAGCCGACGTGGCCGTCTTCTACGAGCCCGTCGCGCAGTTGGCCAACACCGTCATCGGCGAGACGGAACTGCTGCTGGATGGCAACCGGCCGGTGGTGCGCAGCCGGGAGAGCAACCTGGGCAACCTGATCTGCGACGCCATGCTGTGGAAGACAGAAGGCGCCGGCAGCCAGATCTGCATCACCAACGGCGGCGGCATTCGCGCGCCCATCCAGGCCGGTGATATCACCATCGGCAGCGTGCTGACCGTGCTACCCTTCGGCAACACGATTGCCACGCTGGGCCTGACGGGCGCCGATGTGATCGCCGCCCTGGAGAACGGGGTCAGCCGCTGGGAGAACACCGATGGCCGCTTCCCGCAGATAGGCGGCATGCGCTTCAGCTTCGACCCGACACGGACGCCGGGCGACCGCATTCTGTCGGCCGAGATCATGAACGCCGACGAATCCTTCAGCCCGATCGATCCCAACGAGATCTACATCGTCACCACCAACAACTTCATGCGCACCGGCGGCGACGGCTACACCGTGTTCCGCGACAACGCTATCGACCCCTATGACACCTGGGCGGTCATGGCGGACTCGGTCATGGAGTACATCGAGCTACCCGAGGCCGACGGCGGCCTGAACGGCGTGGTGACAGAGGCGATGTATCCATTGGAGGGCGAGGGCCGCATCACCAAGCGCTCGGCCGACGTCAACCGCTCGCGCCGCTTCAACGTCAGCCAGGACACCTTCATCGACGCCACCCGGCCGGCCCTCAACTTCGGCGGCGCCCAGACCATGTGGGTGGGCTTCAACGACCAGATGCGCCCGCTGGTGCAGACGCCCTTCCCGGTCTGCGACAACGTGTACACCTGCATCCCCTCCAACTCCCAGATCGACGTGGCCTACCTCTACCTGTACGTCTTCGAGGGCCGCGGCTTCAGCAACTGGGACCAGTCGGTGATGGGCGTGTCGGTGCATCCGACAACCGCCATGTGGGACGAGGCCACAGCCACCTGGATCACGCCGTGGGTCAACCCCGGCGGTGACGTGGGCCCGGCCGACAGCGTGACACGCCTGGGCAGCGCCCGCATCAACACCTGGCTGCGTCTGGACGTCACCGACTCGGTGGCCGCCATCGTGGCAGGCAATGCACCCAACTACGGCTTCGCGGTCGCCTCGGATCCCACCAGCTGGCCAGAGAGCTCGCCTGAGGCCCTGCGCAGCGCTCGCTTTGGCTTCGCCACCACCGAGTTCTTCGACGCCAGCAAGGCCGGCTACCTGCGCATCTTCTTCCGCACCTACGACTGAGTGACTGGTTACACACCAACCACAGCCGTGACCTGAAATAGAACGCCGGCTGCTCGAACGAGCAGCCGGCGTTGTTTATTGTGGTACCCCCGGCAAGATTCGAACTTGCGACACTCGGTTCCGAAGACCGATGCTCTAGTCCACTGAGCTACGGGGGCGCAGCGGGACAGAAGGATTGTATCTTTGACCCCGTGACCTGTCAAATGCGTTTCCATTGCGCAATTTGACGTGTTGCGTTATAATCCCTGCAACTGTTAAGCCCCACCTGCTTGCAATGGAGCCTTGCCACTGTTATGATAAACGGCGATTTCTCTAAACCTCCTGGCAGCCTCGATGAGTTGATCGGACATCTGCCGCGCACGTACACCGACGAGGATATCGATTTTATCCGCAGCGCGTATGATGTGGCTAACGAGGCCCACGCCGATGTGCCCCGTGCCTCAGGCGAACCCTATATCATCCATCCCCTGGCCGTGGCAGGCATCCTGGCCGATCTGCGCCTGGATGCCAAAGCGATTGCCGCCGGCCTGCTGCACGATGTGGCCGAAGACACCGCTGTGTCGATCGAGGAAATCGGCAAACGCTTCGGCGCCGACGTGGCAAGCCTGGTCGATGGCGTGACCAAGCTGGAGAAAATTGGCCTCATCAGTTTGGGTGAGGATAAGGGCGACGCAAAAGACGCGCAAGCAGATGGCCAACAAGAGGGTCAAAGAGAGGGCCAGAAAGAAGTACAACCAGCGCCTGTCAGCCCCCGATTGCGCAGCCAGCGCGATGAAACCCTGCGTAAGCTGATCCTGGCCATGAACAAGGACATCCGCGTGGTGCTGATCAAGCTGGCCGACCGCCTGCACAACGTCCACACGCTAGGCCATCTCAAGGACCACAAGCGGCGGCGCATCGCACGGGAGACGCTGGAGATCTACGCACCGCTGGCCAACCGCCTGGGCATCTGGCAGATCAAGTGGGAGCTGGAGGACGGCTCGTTCCGCTGGCTGGAGCCGGCAGTCTACAAAAGGATTGCTGCCGATCTGCAAAACCGCCGGGCCGAACGCCTCGCCTACATCGCCGGCGTGACCAGCATCATCCAGAGCGAACTGCAGAAGGTAGGCATCAGCGCCGTTGTGGAGGGCCGCCCCAAGCACATCTACAGCATCTACCGCAAAATGCAGCGCAAGGGGGTCGAGCTGGAGCAGGTATACGACACCGAGGCGGTGCGCATCAGGGTCGACGAGATTAGCGACTGCTATGTCGCACTGGGAGCGATCCACAGCCTCTGGCGGCCGATCCCCGGAGAGTTTGACGACTACATCGCCAACCCCAAGGACAACATGTACCGCTCGCTGCACACGGCGGTAGTTGGCCCCAATGGGCGCAATCTGGAGGTACAGATCCGCACCCACGAGATGCACCGCTCGGCCGAGCTGGGCATTGCCGCCCACTGGCGCTACAAGGAGCAGGTCAAGCGCGACGTCGAGTTCGAGAACAAGCTTGCCTGGCTGCGCGGCCTGGTGATGGACTGGCAGAGCGAAGTGACCGACGCCACCGAGTTCGTCGACTCAATGCAATCTGACTTTTTCGCCGACCGGGTTTACGTCTTTACCCCACAGGGCGACGTGAAGGACCTTTCGGCCGGCTCCACCCCGATCGACTTCGCCTACCTGGTCCACACTGAGGTAGGCCACCGCTGCCGCGGCGCGCGGGTCAACGGCAAGCTGGTGCCGCTGGATTTCCGGCTGCGCAACGGCGACATGGTGGAGATCATCACCTCCAAGCGCGGCGGCCCCAGCCGTGACTGGATGCACCCCTCCCTGGGCTTCACCAAGACCAACCGGGCGCGCAGCAAGATTCGTCAGTGGTTCCGCAAGCAGAGCCGTGAGGAGAACATTCAGCAAGGGACGGAAAGCCTGAACCGCGAGCTAAAGCGGCTCAACATCGAGCGCAGCCACGACTCCATCGCCAAGCTGTTTGGCTACGACAAGGTCGACGACTTCTACGCTGCGCTGGGCTTCGGCGACATCAACACCCAACAGGTCGCCAGCAAAGTGCTGGACATGGGGCGCAAGGACAAGGATGGGATCCCGATCCAGGAAGAGGGCTCCTACACTGCGCCCATCCCCGTGTCGTCGGAAGGGGTGACGGTGCTGGGTGTGGCCGACCTGCTGAGCCGCACCGGCATGTGCTGCAATCCCATTCCCGGCCAGGAGATCATCGGCTACGTCACCCGAGGCCGCGGGGTGACTATCCATCGCGCCACTTGCCCCAATCTGGCCCACATGACCCAGAAAGACCCCGACCGCGTGGTCGAGGTCAGTTGGGGTCAGGCGGCGGAGCAGACCCATCCCGTACAGATCCGCGTGGCAGCCTATGATCGATCGGGCCTGCTGCGAGACATCGCCAATCTGCTGGCCAGCGAGCGCATTAACATGCTCGACGCCCATGCCACCACGGGCAACAAGGGGCATCTGGCGCAAGTCGAAGCCACCCTGCAAATCAGGGACGCCGAGCAGCTCAGCCGCGTCCTGGCCCGCATCGAACGGCTGCCCAACGTGACCGAGGTGCGGCGCTGGCATGCGTGACGGGAGGATGAAAGGTGGCGAGTGATACGTGCGCCAGACCAATATTGAACACAGCCACACGCAATGGGGAAACAAAGCAGGAACGCAACTATTCCGGCGGCTGGATAGTGCCGGAACTAATGAACGGCGGCGCCTTGAGTGCTCAAGGCGCCGCCGTTTGTTGAACGAAGAGGGGACCGTCTTAAGGGGTCGCCGGCGTCGCCACCAGAGGTGCGCTGCTGGTGGTCGGGTCAACAAACAACTGCGATGGGACGACGGGCAGACTCGGCAGCCGTGAGGCCGTCAGCGAGCGCACGATCTGCGCCAGCGACTTCTGCTCTTGCAGCCAGGCGGTGAAGTTCGGGTCGCCAGGCTGCGTCTCCAGCACCTCGATGATGTGGTAGCCGAACTGCGACAGCACCGGATCGCTGATCTCACCGATAGGGAGGCTAAAAGCCGCATCCTCGAACTCCGTGACCATCTGGCCGCGGGCGAAGAAGCCCAGGTCGCCGCCTTGCTGTGCGCTGCCGGTGTCATCAGAAACCTGCAAGGCCAGCTCGGCGAAGTCATCGCCTGCGCGCAGCCGCTGGGTGACACTGACTGCCTCGGCCAGGGCGATCTGCTTGTCCGCCTCGGAAGCGTCAGCAGCCACACTGATCAGGATGTGACGTGCCCGTACCTGCTCACCGCTGGTCGGCATCTGGTCGCCCAGTTGCTCGGTCAGCTTTTCGCGCAGGATGTTGGCGCTGAGGAGGTCAACGTACAGTTTGCGTGCGTCGGCCTGCGAGATGTTGGCGCCCTGGCTGACGTTGGCCAGCAACTGCTCCAGACCGGTGTTGAAGTCGCTCTCCGCCTGAATCTGAGCCGTAGGCGTCGGTTCAGGCGTTGGCGCTACTGTGGGCAGCGTGATCCCCAGCGTGCTGGTTGGCGTCGGGGACGGCGTAGGCGAAGGCGTAGGTGTGGCGATTGCCAGCGCCTCGGCTGTAGCCGTGGCCTGCGCTGCGGTCACCATGCCTGCCTGCGCCGCGATCAGCGACTCCAACTCAGCCTGCACCTCGGCGTCACTGGCAACTATGTTGTTATCGGCTGCCAATTGACGCACCAGTCGCTCCTCGATCAACTGCTCCAGAACGCTGTTGGTCAAGCCCTCCGGATTGATCAACTGGCTCTGGAGCTGCTGGATCTGCGAAGTGAAGAAGCCTTGCTCACCACCTGGATCGATCTGCTCCTGGTATTGGAGCAGACTTTGCAGTTGGCTGACGCGCTGATATTGGTCGAAGCGTGTTAGTTTCCACAGGTCGTTGGTGGCGATACGTTGGCCGTTGACCGTCGCCACTGCGCTGTTGGGGATGACCACGCTCTGGTAGAGCAGACCAACCACCAGCACCAGCAGCGCGAGGCCCACCACAGCGCCGACGACAATCGTCAGCAGACGGGCGCGTTCACGCTCGGCTTTGGTCATCGCCGCTTCTTTGCGAGTCGGCCCTGTCCGTTCTACTCTGCGTCGCTTTGCCATAGGTCAACTGCTCGCTTAGTTGCCGCTGTACAGCCGGATATGCTCACCGGTGTAGGGCAGCAGGGCCATGAAGCGCGAGCGCTTGACAGCGGTCGACAGCCGGCGTTGGTGCTTGGTGCATAAGCCGGTCTTGCGCCGCGGCCGGATCTGGCCGCGCTCGGTGAGAAAACGTTTCAGGGTGTCGGTCTGCTTGTAGTCAATCTGCCGGGATTTCTCAGCACAGAAGATGCACACCCGCTGGGTGCGCACCTGTTGCGGCCGGCGCTTGCGTAGGCCCGCGGGGCCGCCAGCGCTGGACCGGCCGCCTGAAGACCTCTCGTATGATTCTGCCATGGTTCTATCCTTTGTCAAAAGTCAGCGTCGTTGTAGTCATCTTCGGCCACGTACGAACGACCATCGAGGATGATCATCTCGTTGGCGACCAGTTCAGTGCGAAAGTGCTTGATGCCGCTGGCGTCATCCCAACTGCGCGTCTGCAGCCGGCCTTCGATGTAGACCTGCGAACCTTTGCGCAGGTGCTGGTTGCAGATTTCAGCCAGGTTGCCCCAGGAAACGACGTTGAACCACTCGGTCGCTTCCTTGCGCTCGCCTTCGGAAGTGCGCCAGCCGCGACTCACCGCAACACTGAACGAGGTCACCGGCTTGCCGCCCGGGGTGTAGCGCATTTCTGTCTCACTGCCCAATGCGCCGATGATCAGCACCTTGTTCAGCCCTCTAGACATCTTCAATCGTCCTTTTCATCTCAGGTAGTCGGTCACTCGCCCTGACGCACAAACATATAGCGCAAAACCTGCTCGTGCAGCCGGATATTGCGCTCCACCTCAGCCAACGCCAAACCAGCGAGACGCAGATTCATCAGCACATAGGTGCCTTCGGTCTGCTTGTCGATGGCATAAGCCAGCTTGCGACGGCCCCACACGTTGGTCTGAAGCACTTCGCCCCCCTGAGCGCCGATCCAGGCAGCCACCTGCTCATTGACGCCGGTCACGGCGTCTGAGTCGGCCTCAGGACGAACGATGAACATGAGCTCATACTCGTTCACGTGTGCAGTTACCTCCTTTCCTTGGGATTAGCCCACGATCACCGGCGACCAGTATGAGGAGTCGCCTCGGCCGTGAGCGAAAAGTAACGAGGGCCGGAATGGGTTTCCTGCACCCTCGCTGCACAAGCGGAGAGTATAGCACAAGGCCGTTGAGCATGCAAACTGGCAAGGGTAGATTGGTAGAGTGGTAAAGTGGTTGATTGGTAAATTGGTGAGTAGGAAGACCGACCATGCCGATTTGTAGGAACCATGAGGGGGCCTCCTTGTCTGATGCACGCTCGTTGGCCAGCATTGGGTGTGTGCGTAACACGTAACGAGTAACTCGTAACCGGAGAGATCTCCGCCGGCTCCCGGCTTCCGGGTTCCGGTTACGGGTTACGTATTACGCATCTCCCGCCATTTTGCCAAAACCCCAACCCCATGTATAATGCCTTCTGTCAGTCACGGGGCGTAGCGCAGCTCGGTAGCGCGCACGGTTCGGGTCCGTGAGGTCGGAGGTTCAAATCCTCTCGCCCCGACTGCAACAAAAACGCCTCCGCCAAGTGCGGAGGCGTTTTTTGTTTCTACACGCGTCTGCATCACGGATTGCCACAGATTACCGGATGTCACGGATCCTGAAACACGCTGTCATGCGCTTTACGCTCCGCCGTCCGTGAAATCCGGCAATCCGTCTAA
>JBFYTD010000531.1:0-2792 GCA_041300885.1 Anaerolineae bacterium
TTGGTGTGATAGGAGTGCGCCTTGTAGAGCGGGTCCGTCTTGCCGACCGATACGTCGATGGTCTGCGGCTCGCGGCTGTAGGTCACACTCGGATCGAAGGGCTTGCCGTAGCAGCGCACGAACTCTGCGAGGAAGGGGTTTGGGCAGGCGGTGTAGTACGGTGGGTCGGACATCGCCAGGATGGCTTCGTCGGTGCCCTGCGGGAAGCCTTCGATCTTGCGGAACGCCGGATCTTTCAGCTTCTCGGCCAGCAGCTTGGTGAAGTGCTCGCGCCGGGCCTGTTCGCTTGGGAAGGTCTGGCCCAGGCATTCCACCGGGCCAGACGCATCCTGTGTAGACCGATGAAATAAGTCATTCACGTTGGGGATTCCTTGTTTTGGTGGTCGGTCAACAGATTCCAGCCTTGTTCGGTTAGCCGATACCGCTGTTTACTGCTGCGGGGTTTGTCCGGGATGGTCATTTCCATCAAACCGCGTTCGAGCAAGGGCTTCAAAACCGAATGGGCAAAGTGCTCACGATCGCTCAGTCCAGCCGCTTCCTGAAGTACCGCTCTCGCAGCCGGTTCCTTGGCTGCGCGCAGAACCGCGACCATCGGCGCACTCACTTGCAGGGGACTTGTCGGGTACTTGTCGGGTGCTTGTCGGGGACCGACTTCAACCGCTGACCGCCAGACTAGGGCCCGGAATTGATTGGCGTCCCGCTCGTCGATAAGGTCGATCTTGGGCCAGGCATCCAGCGCTCTCGGGATGCCGGTGCCCAGCCCGCGATAGGGCAGGATGTTAGCGGCGTGTTCGGCCAGCACCTTGTTGCGGCGGTTGGACCGGCCAGTCAGGATTTGTTCGTGCGTCAGGCTGTCTGGCAAAGGGCCAGGGCTGATGATTTCCACCCGGTCGGTAAAGATGAGCAGGCGGATGGTGGCACTGGTGAAGAAGTCGCGGTGCACCAAGGCGTTCACCAGTAGCTCGATGAAGACTTCTTCGGGCACTTCGAGCAAACCCAGGCTGTTGAAGCCCTGATTGCCCTGCACATGATGCAGGTTGCGCTTGATGAAGCCCATGCCGCGCTGGTATTGCTCTTCCAGATTGCCTTGGATGTTTTCGCTGTCGAGATAGCGGCTATCGGAGAGTTTGGTACCGGGAAAACATACGGCGGCGATCATGCAGACGTGCAGATGCCTTTCCGGATATTTACCAAACAGCAGGATGCCAGCCAGATTCGGCACCCCATCGCTGGCCAGCTTGATGTTTTCAAATAGGGTTGGCAGTGGCAGGCCGGTTTGCTCGGGGTGTTGTTGATAACGGCGTTCGACATAACGGGCGAAGGCGCGTTCGTCGATGTCTTGCCAGGTAGTGCCGGTAACCGGCACTTGGTCGGCCTGTATCAGCCCGCTGGCCTGGAACATGCGCTGCATTTCTTCGCGGGCGGTGACATGGCGTTTGTCGGCGCCGTTTTTGACCCAGACCCGCCCTTGCAGATCCATGTAGGGTTTGTTCAGCCCTTCTGGAACTTCGACGACCAGGACCAGACCATCAGCCGTTTGTAGGTTCTGGCTGGTGGGGCTCAATGGCGGTTTGACATGCTGGCTGGCGGCGTTGGAGAGCAGTTGGTTGAGCCGCTGAATATCGGCCGCGGACAGGCCAACGGCATGGCCAGCGTCGCTGATGCCCATGATGAGCCTGCCGCCACGGCTGTTGGCCAGCGCGGCCAACTCCGCCGCCAGCGCATCGGCGTTGGTGATGTCGCGCTTGAATTGGTGCTGGCTGTCCTCGCCGCGCGCCAGAATAGCTCGCAGTTCGTACTCGGTCATGGGGTTACTCAATCACAAAACGCAGCTTGCTGGCATCCTTGCCCTTGCAACGCTCATTCATGAAGGTGTCGAAGCGCTTGCGCAGGTCATCCGGCGTGGCCGGCGAGCCGCCTTGCAGCAGCGCCTGTTTGATCTCGTCGCCCTTGACCGCGATCTTCTCCAGCCCCGACAGCGCCTCCTGCACGGCGGTGGCGAACTCGGTGGTCAGCGGCTCCGGCAGCTGGCGCGAGGCCAGGAAGGCGTCGATCAGCACCCGGTTTGCTGCCGGGAGCAGGCCCAGGCTGTCCTGGGTGAAGGGGTCTTCCAGGTTCTCCAGCAGGGTTTGCTGCCAGTTGGTCAGCAACTGGTCCAGATCCTCGTCCAGTTGGTGCAGGCGGTTGGCCGCCGGGAGCAGCTCCAACTGCTCGGCGGACGGGCGGAACTGGCAGTGTGGGCAGACGGCGGTCGTGACCAGCGTTGGCTCGTCCAGCGCGGAGCAGCTCTTCAGGCCGTTGAGCGCTGCTTCGAAGGCGGTGAGCTGGCTGGTGGGCATCAGCGCCACGCCGGCGAGCACGCGCAGCGCCAGCAGGCGGTCGTCCTTGCGCAGTTTGTTGCGGGTCTTGTCCTCGGCTACACCGAGCCGCGCCTTGCTGTGGCTGGCGATGTAGGCCGTGATGTAGTCCTGCTTGAGCTGGTTCAGTGTCTGCCGGTATGCGGCGGCGTGCTTGGCCGTGCGGTCCTGGCTCAGCTTCTCCTGTAGCGCCTTACGGGCGGCCTCGGCCTGTTTCACCCAGGGGTGGTCGGCGGGCAGCACCATCTCGGCCTGCGAGAGGTAGGACGCCGTGCCGCCCAGCTCCGCCACCCGTACGAGCAGCCCCTCGACGGCGGCCAGGACGTCCAGATTCTTGTGCTGGGCGTCGAGGTCTTCCTGGGTGACCCGCAGGTTCTTGAGCTTGCCAACGGTGTTGTATGGCGTCAGCGACTCGGTGAACTTTTTCAGCGCGTC
>JBFYTD010000532.1:0-2791 GCA_041300885.1 Anaerolineae bacterium
CTGGTGGCTGCGCCGCTGGTGGAGCTGGTGCCCATGCCGGCGCTGGCTGCTCTGCTGATCGTGGCGGGTTTTCAGGGACTCCGCATCCAGCAGGCGGTCACCGTCTGGAACACGGGCAAGGTGGCAGGGGTGGTGATGGTCATGACGTTTGCGGCGACTCTGCTCGTCCCGCTGCAGTACGCGGTGCTGCTGGGCGTCGCTCTGAGTATCTTGCTCTACGTTGCCCGACAATCGAACAAAGTCCTCATCACAGAGATCGTGCCAGTGCCGGGCGGGCTGCCCGAGGAACGACCGGCGCCCAGGCAATTGCCCAGCCATCAACTCACGCTGCTGATGGTTTACGGCAGCCTGTTCTTCGCGGCGGCCAAAAACCTGGAGGAGATGCTGCCCAAGCTGGACGACACGACCCATGCCGTGGTAGCCATCGGTCTGCGCGGCAAAACCGAGATCGGCAGCACCTTCATAGGCGTTCTGCAGCGCTACGCTGAAGCGCTCTATGCCCAGGACAGCAAACTGATGTTGGTCGGCGTGGATCCGGCCGTGCGTGCTCAGCTCGCCAAGACCGGGCTGCTCAAGCTCATCGGCGAGGAGAACGTGTTCCTGGCCACACCGCAGCTCGGCGGCGCGATGAACCTGGCCGCGGCCGCGGCCCACGCCTGGTTGGGCCAAAAGCCGGCGGCGAAGGCGTGACCGCGGGCATGATGGCACTTGCCCAGCCGGCGAAGCCTCACCTTTCCAAGGTGGGGTCTTGCCCAACCCGAAACGCCGCCGCAGCGTCCGCGGGCATGATGGCTAGGTTGCCGTGGGTTGTTGTCCGCAGAAATCTGCGTTACAATGGCACCCGTACCTTCCCGCTGCGGCGATATGGACCCACCACGCTGTACAGCCTGAAGGCAGGAGGCAACCCAATGCGCTTTTTCAACACCGAAGGCCCGGTCAACTGCCAGGATCACAACTGCCTCACCATGTGGGGAATGTAGCCCAGATGACCTCATCCATCGACTATCCTCCCGCCTTTCACCTGCTGGCCAAACCTACCGGCGCGACCTGCAACCTGGACTGCACCTATTGTTTCTTCCTGTCCAAGGAAATGCTCTATCCTGGCAGCCGTTTTCGCATGGCCGACGCCATGCTGGAGCGCTACATCCGCCAGTTGATCGAGGGACATCAGACGCCGCAGGTGCAGGTGGCCTGGCAGGGCGGCGAGCCCACGCTGATGGGGTTGGACTTCTTTCAGCGCAGCATCGAGCTGGTGGAGCGGTACCGCAAGCCAGGGACGACCGTCGAGTACACCATCCAGACCAACGGCACGTTGATCGACGATGCCTGGGCGGCCTTCTTCAAGCAGCATAATTTCCTGGTGGGCATCAGCATCGACGGCCCGCAGGCCATGCACGACGCCTACCGCGTCGATAAGGGCGGCCAACCGACCTTTGACAAAGTGATGCGGGGCCTCAGCTACCTGCAAAGGCACGACGTGGAATACAACACCCTGACCACCCTGCACCACGCCAATGCCGACCACCCGGCCGAGGTTTACCGCTTCCTGCGCGACGACTGTGGCTCGCGCTTCCACCAGTTCATCCCCATCATCGAGCGGCTCCCCGTTGACCCAGTCACCCAATCACCCAGTCCCCCAGTTTCCCTGTCACCCGGTCACCTTGTCACCCCTTCTCCCTGGACCTCCTGGCGCGACCGTCCCCTCTACACCCAGACGGGCGCCTACGTCACCGATCGTTCCATCACAGCCGAGCAGTACGGCCGTTTCCTGGCCGGCGTCTTTGAGGAGTGGGTGCGCCGCGACGTGGGCACGGTCTATGTGCAGATGTTCGACGTGGCGCTGGCCAACTGGGTCGGCGAGCCGTCGGGGCTGTGCGTGCATTCCAAGACCTGCGGCCTGGCGCTGGCGCTGGAACACAATGGCGACATCTACTCGTGCGATCACTTCGTCGAGCCGGCCTACCGGCTGGGCAACATCGCCGAGACGCCCATGATCGAGCTGATCGCCTCGCCGCAGCAACAGAAGTTCGGCCAGGACAAGTTCGATGCGCTGCCGCGCTACTGCCGCGAGTGCGATGTGCGCTTTGCCTGCCATGGCGGCTGTCCCAAGGATCGCTTTATCCTTACTCCCGACGGCGAGCCCGGCCTCAACTACCTGTGCGCCGGCTACAAGCTGTTCTTCCACCACATCGACCAGCCGATGCGCTTCATGGCCGAAGCGTTGCGGCGCAACCGCGCGCCGTCTGAGATCATGCAGGTCTACGCCGCGCGCGATGCCGCCCTGCAACAAGCCTTCGTCGCAGCAAGCCGCAACGACCCGTGCCCCTGCGGCAGCGGCAAGAAGTTCAAGCAGTGCCACGGGCGCATAGTGTAGTTGGCTGGCACGGTCAGGAGATCGGGAACCATCCCGGAGGGACCAGCCAGAGCATGGACGCGCGGCGGCGACTGCCACACGCATACAAGGAGACAGCACCATGACCTCGCAATCCGTTCTCAGCCCCGCCTTGCGCATCATCCTGTTCCTGGCCGGCGGCGCCGTCGTGCTGTGGGGCATGAGCCAATACGCTGCGTATATCCTGTCCATCACCTTCGCCTTCCTGATCGCTCTGGCTGCGGATCCACTGGTCAACTGGCTGCGCGGCAAAGGGCTGGGGCGTGGCGCTGTGTTGGCCATTTCGCTTGTGGTGGTCTACGTGGTGCTGGCGCTGCTGGCGCTGCTTTTCATCTATGCCGGCGCGCAGTTCCTCCACGAGCTGCCGGCCTACACACAGCAGGCGCAGCAGATTGTTGC
>JBFYTD010000533.1:0-2786 GCA_041300885.1 Anaerolineae bacterium
GCGCTGACCTGGCGGTACTGGAAGGGATGCCGGCCGCCGATCACCTGGCGCATGCGCTTCTCGATGGCCTCCAGGTCCTCGGGCGTGAAGGAGCGCGGCTTGCCGTCTTCGCCCTTGCCCAGGTCGAAGTCGTAGTAGAAGCCGTTCTCGATGGGCGGGCCGATGGCGATCTTGGCCTGCGGGTGGATCTCCAGCACCGCCTGCGCCATCACGTGCGCCGCGCTGTGGCGCAGCTTGTACAGGTTGTCTTTTGCAAGATCACTTGACTTTGCCATGGTGTTTTCTCCTGGGTTAGGTTAGAAATTGGTAGATTGGTAGATTGGTAGATTGGTCATGTGTGTGCGCAACCAATCTACCGATTTACCAATCTACCGTTCCGCTGAACGCGCGTCTCCACGAATCAATAACCCCCTCACCTGTTGGGGCGAGGGGGTCTTCACGCGGTTCCACCCAACTTGAGACGCCGGCGCAAGGCCAAACGTCATCTCGTTGCGGCCTGTAACGGGGCCAGCCGGGCCAGCTTACTGAGTGAACAGTGACCAGTCAACAGTGAATTCTCTTACTGTTTACTGATTGCTGTTTACTGTTCCGCCAACCGCTCGCGGGTGGTTTTCGACGCTGCTCTGCTGCGGAGGCTCTCAGCCGTGGCGCTCTGCTCTCTGGCGTTTCGCTTGCGTCTACTCGTCCCGGTCAACGCATTGGTTATGCAACTGTAACGTGATTATAGGAGCAATCGCCAGTCCTGTCAAACATCGGGTGCGGGGCTGGCCGGATCAGACTGGGCCGGTCCCACCCAGAGGTCCTGCTGGCCGTCGAAGTGCCAACCGGCTGCATGCAGGTGCATACTGTGCCGCGCCCAGCCGCCGACCACCCGCGCCTGCGTCTCCTCCCATGACCTGATGCCGCTTAATGCGTCGGCGGCCTCTATGTTGCAGGCGCCGACGGCCACGGCCATGGTCACGGCCTGTTCGGCGCTTAGGCCGCGCAGCAGAGATGCCAGGATGCCCGCGATGGTGGCGTCACCGGAGCCGGTCGTGCCGACTACCTCCACCTGGAAACAGGGCGCCCAAAGTTCCTTGCCGGCCCAGGCCGCCAGATCGGCCGGCTGGCCGCGGCCGGCGTCCCGCCACGCAGCCTCTCCGGCCGTGCGCAGATACAGCCCGCGGTCGCCCAGCTTGAGCCCTACTACCTTGACGCCCAGGGCCAGCAGCTCACTGCTGACGTCGGACAGCAGTTCCGGCGTGATCAAGGGGGTGATGTTATGATCCGCCGCGGCCTGATGCAGGCGGTCATAGGTAGTCCGCCGTAGCGCGTACAGCGTCTCTTCGATGCTGGGCAGGAAGATGTCGACGTGTGGCAGGGTCGCTCGCAGAATCGTCTGCCAATCGGCCCGGCCGGCGGCTGAGCCAGGATCGGGCAGGGCCATGTCCAGGCAGGTTGCGACGCCCGTCGCCTTGGCCCGGCGGAAGATCTCGACCAGTTCGCTGCCGCCGTCCTCGTACATGCGCCGCATCAGTGGAGGATAGCCAAAGTGGAAGATGCGCGCGCCGGCCAGCACGTCATAGCGGATGTCGTCCGCGCCGAAGGTGTCGTTGGCGCCGGGACAGTGCAGGAAGATGCGGTCGATGCCCGGCGGGTTGATTACCACCGTGTAGGAGGAGACGGCTGCGTCATCGACGATCATGCCCTCGACCAGCCGCGGATCGAAGCTGGCCACTACCTGGGTGATAGCCTGGCCGAACAGATCGCGGCCGATCTTGCCCATTAACTGCGTGCGGACCCCCAGCCGGTGCAGCGCCAACCCCACGTTGGAGACCGCGCCGCCCGTCGACAGCGCGGCCGCGCCCACCTCCAGCAGCCGGCCCGGCGCAAACGAGCGCTGGAACTGCCCGGCGCTGGTGGCGGACAGGTCGGGAATTACGTCCAGGCAGAGATGGCCGGCGACGATGGCTTCGGGTGGGGTGGGCATGGGAACCTCGGAGGAGTGATGAATTGGTGAATGGTTAATTGGTGAATTGGTTAATGGTTAATGACCGGAGCGTCGTCGAGTCTCGCTTCCCTCATTAACAATTCCCCAATTCCCCATTCACCAATTAACCATTCGAAAACTTCCGATTCAACGGCGCTAACGTGGGATAGACCTGCTGGAAGAGCGCGTAGCGTTCTCGATAGCGCTCGACCATGGCAGGCTCGGGCTGGTAGGTTTGGGTGGCGCGCACCATGCGGGATAGGCCCTCGTCCACCGAGTGGAACGCGCCGGTGGCCACGCCGGCCAGGATGGCCACGCCCAGGCAGGGCGCCTCGGCCACATCCATGGCCCGCACCGGCTTGTCGTAGACATCGGCCTTGACCTGCAGCCACAGCGGCGAGCGCGCCCCGCCGCCGAAGGCCCGCAGCTCCGCGATGGCGATGCCGGCGGCCTCCATCGCGTCCAGACTAAGCTTGATCTCATAGCTGACGCTGTCCAGCATGGCCTTGACGATCTGGCCGCGCGTCGTGCTGAGGTCGAGGCCCAGGATCGCGCCTTTCGACGCGGCGTCCATCCAGGGGGTGCCGCTGCCGACGAAGTGGGGCAGGATCAGCACGGGCGAGGGGCCGGGGCTGGCCTGCTCCAGGAGTAGGTCGTAGACGTCGCGGCCGCTGGCGCGGGCTGGCTCCAGCTCTGCGCCGCCAAAGGTGTCGCGGTACCAACGCAGCAGCGCGCCGCCGGTCGTGCTGTAGCCGAAGACGTTGGTCAGTCCGGCCACGGTGTGCGGGCTGACTGGCAGATTGCTTGCCAGAACCGC
>JBFYTD010000534.1:0-2784 GCA_041300885.1 Anaerolineae bacterium
GCCATTCGGCGAAGATCACCAGGCCGAGGATGACGGCAACCAGCGTGTTCATGTTGTAGAGGGGAACCAGTTGGCTGATCTGGGCGCCGTAGCGGCTCAACGAGATAGCGACGAAACCGGTGGCCGTGGCCCACACCAGGCCATAGAGCAGCGTGAAACCTGCGCTCTGTGCGGTGAGGACTGCCTGTTTTTCGATGACCAGGAAAACGCCGCCGACGATGACCGTGGTTATGCCCACGCCGATCAGAAACGGCCCCGTTCCGATTCCCCCGTTGGTGCTGAACTTTTGAAAGATACCGGCCATCCCCAGCAAGATCGCCGGCAGCACACCTCCCAGCAGGACGGCAAGCGTTTTTTGGTCCATAGCTTACTGCTCGATCGACGCCCCGGCGCTGGCAGTGGACACGTAGAGCGCTGGCGTCAGGCCGGCGCGA
The DNA here is from genome assembly GCA_041300885.1 of Anaerolineae bacterium. Taxonomy (GTDB): domain Bacteria; phylum Chloroflexota; class Anaerolineae; order JAAEKA01; family JAAEKA01; genus JAAEKA01. Next base: position 435 of record JBFYTD010000534.1, read on the forward strand.
GCCCGGTAGCGAGCCGCGACGTTGGCGGCAAAGGTCTGGGCCATGTCGGCCTCCACCAGGGCCACGGCGCAGCCGGCGAAGCCGCCGCCAGTCATGCGCGCGCCGAAGCACCCTGGCTCCTCCTGCGCGCACTCGACCATGATGTTCAACGCAGGGCCGGAGATCTCGAAGTCGTCGCGCATGCTGACGTGGCTGGCGTCCATCAGCAGGCCCAACTCGACGGCATTGCCAGCCTGCATGGCCCCGGCCGCGGCCAAGGTGCGCTCGTTCTCGCTGATCACATGGCGGGCGCGGCGCATGGTCACGGCGTCCAGGCCGCCGGCCTCGGCCGCGAAGCGTTCCATGCTCATGTCGCGCAGGGCGGGCACGCCGAAGTAACGCGCCGCCGCCTCACACTGGGCGCGGCGCTCGTTGTAGGCCGAGTCGACCAGGCCGCGGCGGGTGGCCGTGTCCAGGATCACCACCACGGCGCCGGGCGGCAGCGGCACGGAGGTCGTCGCCAGACTGCGGCAGTCGATCAGCAGGGCGTGGTCGGCCTCGCCGGCAGCCGAAATCATCTGGTCCATGATGCCGCAGTTCATGCCGACCCACTGGTTCTCGGCCTTCTGGCCCAGCCGTGCCATGAGCGGGGGATCCCAAGGGAAGCCGGAGACAACCTGAAAGGCGCGCGCCGTGGCCAGCTCCACCGCGGCCGAGGACGAAAGCCCCGCGCCGCGCGGTACGTCGCCCGCCAGCACGCCCTCCCAGCCCGTCAACTGATAGCCGGCCTGCTGCAGGGCCCAGGCCACGCCCTTGACGTACTCGACCCAACCGGCGTCCTCATAGTGCAGACCAAGGAGGCTGAATTGCGCTGAGCGATCGAGGTCGAGAGAGTGAACCAGCACCCGGCTATCCGGCCGTGGTCGCAGGGCGATCCAGACCGCGCGGTCGATGGCCATAGGCAGCACGAAACCGTCGTTGTAGTCGGTGTGTTCGCCGATCAAATTGACGCGGCCGGGCGCGCGCACGACGAAGGCTGGCGGTTGGCCGAAACGGCGTTGAAAGGCTTGTGTGATGTAGGCTTGTAGGGACATGGAAGCTCCTTCTGAGGCGATTGGTAGATTGGGAAATTGGTAGATTGGTCGGAGTCTGCGTTGATGGCTAGATTCGTCCCTCATGGCACAACCCGACCAATTTCCCGATGTACCACTCTACCAATCTACCCTGCCTTGTAATGTATCTCAGATTTCTCGCGCAGTCGCGCCGCTGCCTGCTCCGCCGTCAGGTCGCGCTGCGGCTCGCCCAGCATCTCGTAGCCGACCATGAACTTCTTGACCGTGGCCGAGCGCAGCAGGGGCGGGTAGAAGTGGGCGTGGAGCTGCCAGTGGTCCCAGCCAGACCCTTCAGGTTTTGGCGTCGACAGTTGCGAGTCGTCGACAGGCGAAACCCGAAGGGTCTCCGTCGCACCCGTCGGCGCGCCGTGCCAGCCCATGGAATAGGGGAAGGACGTATCAAAAAGGTTGTCATAACGGGTCAGCAGGCGCTTGAGGATGTCGGCCAGGGCGTCGCGCTCGGCGTCTCCCAGGTCGGGCAGGCGCAGCACATGGCGGCGCGGCAGCAGCAGGATCTCGAAGGGCCATAGCGCCCAGTAGGGCACGACAGCCAGCCAGTGGTCGTTCTGCACGACCAATCGCTCTGGCCGGTCTCCTGTCTCTTGCTCTGGCCGATCTCCCGACCGAGCCAGCCCACCTTGCTCTGGCCGGTCTCCCGACCGAGCCAGCCCACCTTGCTCTGGCCGGTCTCCCGACCGAGCCAGCCCCAGCTCCAACTCCCCATAATCCAGCAACAGCGGCCGGCCGTGCTGCTCGAAGTAGGCGCGCTGCTGGCGATCTTCCTTGGCCGGCTCATGGGGCAGGGCGCTGCCTGCCCAGACTTGGCCGTGGGGGTGCGGGTTGGAGCAGCCCATGACCGCGCCCTTGTTCTCGAAGACCTGCACCCAGCGATAGCGCTGACCCAGCTCGACCGTCTGTTCGGCCCAGACGTCGACCACGCGGCGGATGTCCTCGACCGGCATCTCTGGCAGGGTCAGGTCGTGGCGCGACGAGAAGCAGATCACGCGACACTCGCCCTGCTCGCTCTCGGCCTGCAGCAAGGGATGCCCATCAGCCGGCGTGGGCGGCGAGTCAGGCAGCAAGGCCGAGAAGTCGTTGGTGAAGACGTAGGTGCTGGCGTAGTCGGGGTTGCGCTTGCCGCCGGCCCGCTCGTTGCGCGGACAGAGGTAGCAGGTGGGGTCGTAGGCTGGCCGCGTCTCCTGCGGCGGCCGCTCCACCTGCCCCTGCCAGGGTCGCTGGGTGCGGTGCGGCGAGACCAG
>JBFYTD010000535.1:0-2773 GCA_041300885.1 Anaerolineae bacterium
CCTCTGCGCGCCAGACCGTCCTGACCGACAAGCGCCCGGTGGACGCGGTGATCATGGCCATCGTCGACACGTGGGAAGTGGACGGGCAGGTACGGTATCAGAAGACTGGGTGATTGGGTGATTGGGTGATTGGATGATTGAATGGTTTGTACTGGTCAGTTACCGCTGGAGAGCCTGCCATCAGCAAAACCGGTTTACTTGACGCGGGTTGAGTAGCGGGTTGAGGTGCGCCGGCTCGCACGGTCAGCCGATTCTAGCGTATCGAAACCCTCCGGAGGTCTCGATACGCCGCAGACGGCTACTCGACCAGCGGCTACTCAATCCAAGCGGCTACCCGACCAACGGCTAGCAGGACGTCTGGCGTGACCTATCGCAGCATACTCTGGGTGCTCTTTGGACTGGCGTTGGCAGCCGCGCTGGCGTTGCTGGCTGCGACGACGTTCATGACGCCGGTGAGCAACGACGCCGGTACGTACCTGACGATTGCCGATGGCATCCTGGCCGGCAAGCTGCCCTACCGCGATCTCTTCGACCACAAGACGCCAGGCATCTACTATGCATTTGCCGCCGTCCTGGCGATTTCACAGCGATCGCTGCTGGCCGTACAGCTAACCCAACTGCTGGCCGTGGTCGCCATGGCCGGGCTGGTTGGCTGGCTGGCGTGGCGGCTGTGGGGCCGGCTGGCAGGCTGGTTGGCGCTGCTGCTGGCGCTCTACGGCGGCGCAGCCTACCAGGGCGGGCATCTGACCACCGAAGCGTGGGTAGCGCTGTGGACGGCCGCGGCGCTGGCGGTACTGCTGCGCCGTCCGGGCCAGGCGCCAACAACCGCCGACTGGCTGCTGGCCGGCGGATTGATTGGCCTGTCGGCGCTGTTCAAGCAGACGGGCCTGTTGACCCTGGCTGCGCTGGCGGTCTGGGCCGTGACCATTCAGAGCGGCTGGCGGCAGGTATGGCTCCGCTGGTTGGCGCTGGCTGCGGGCTGCGCCGCGCCGCTGGCGCTGACCGCCGTGCTCTTTGCCGCACAGGGCGCGCTGGCCGATCTGTGGCGCGACGCGGTGTGGGTCAACCTGGCCAGCTATCCCCGCGCCGCCTGGCTCGCGCTGCTGCGCGGCAACCTGGTCAACCTGCGAGCTTCTCCGCTGCTGTGGCTGGGCGTGCTGCTGGCCCTGTTTTTTCGGCCAGCCAGCCTGCGCCGCTCGGCCGGTGGACATGCGCCGACGCTGCTCTGGCTGGCGCTGCTGGCCGGGCTGCTGCCCCTGCTCCACCGCACCTACGGCCATTACGTGTTGCAGGCGCTGCCGCCCGCCGCCTTGTTGGCTGCTGCAGGGCTGGCGGAGCTATGGCAACGGCTGGCAACTCGGCCCTGGCCGCTACGGGCGCTGGCTGTCGCAGGGCTGCTGGCCCTCGCCCTGATCGACCTGCGCGCTTGGCTGCGATATCTTGACTACACGCAAAGCCTGGTGCAGCAGCAACAAGCCGCGGCCGCGGCCGTACAAAGCCTCAGCCAGCCAGGCCAGCCGATCCTGGCGATCAGCGCCGCGGCCGCGTATTATTTCCTCAGCGATCGGCCGCCGGCCAGCCGTTGGGTCTACCTTTACCCGGTCAACCACAGCGCCCAAAGCGAAGCCGAGCTGGCCGGGCTGATCGAGAGCCGCGCCGTCCCGGCCGTGGTGGTAGCCGACAGCGAGCAACTACCCTGGCATGGCCGCCTACGCAGCGTTGTCGAGGCCCATTGTGCGCTACACGAAAGTTTCGGCCCCGACCTGCACATCTTCGACTGCCGCTGACCCCGCCGCGGCCGCGCAGCATTAACCATTCACCAATTCACCAATTCCCAGTTAACCATTGACCATGACCTCTCCCCTGACCGACGCCAAAATCCAATCCATCATCCAGCGCATGCAGCGTGAGATTGCCAGCGACCCGCCGTCAGCGAAGTCCGGCGCGACAGCGGCGCACCTCGCCCACGCCGGCAGCGCGAGCCGGGCTGCCCCTGGCCCTAGCGCCGCCGGCCAAGACGGCATCTTCCCGACGATGGACGAGGCCGTGGCAGCCGCGCGCGCGGCTTTCCGCTCTCTGGGCCAGATGACGCTGGCCAAGCGGGTCGAGATCATCGCTGCGATCCGGGCCTCCATGCGGGACAACGCCGATCTGCTGGCGCGCATGGCGTGCGAGGAAACTGGGCTAGGCCGCCCCGAGGACAAGCTGCAAAAGAATCTGCTGGTGGTGGAGAAGACCCCGGGCCCGGAAATATTGCAGCCGCTGGCCTGGAGCGGCGACGGCGGGCTGAGCCTGGTGGAGCGTGCGCCCTACGGCGTGGTCGGCGCCATCACGCCAGTCACCAACCCCACCTCAACGATCATCAACAACTGCATCAGCATCCTCTCGGCCGGCAACGCGGTGGTCTTCAACGTCCACCCCAGCGCTAAACACGTCTGCTCCTACCAGATCCAGTTCATCAACCGGGCTATCGTCGGCGCGGGCGGGCCGGCTAACCTGGTCACAGCCATCGTGGAGCCAACCATCGAGAGCGCGCAGGCCCTGATGCGCCATCCCGGCGTGCGCGTATTGCTTGTCACGGGTGGGCCGGCTGTGGTGAAAGAAGCCATGCGCAGCGGCAAGCGGGCCATCTGCGCCGGGCCGGGCAATCCACCGGTGGTGGTGGACGAGACGGCCGATATCGACAAAGCCGGCCGCGACATCGTCTTCGGCGGCGGCTTTGACAACAACATCATCTGCGTGGACGAGAAGGAAATCTTCGTCGTGGACCGCG
>JBFYTD010000536.1:0-2772 GCA_041300885.1 Anaerolineae bacterium
CTGACGGGAGAGGGGCGCGATGCGCTCCACGGTGTAGACCTCGGACGCCAGCAGGCTGAGCACGGCGGTCTGGTAGCCGGAACCGGTGCCGATCTCCAACGCCTTCTCCTGCCCGCCCAGCCGCAGTCTCTCGGTCATAAAGGCCACCACGAAGGGCTGGGAGATGGTCTGGCCTTCGCCGATGGGCAGGGCGCCGTCGTAATAGGCTGCGCTGCGCTCGGCGTCGGGCACGAACAGCTCGCGCGGCACGAGCCGCATGGCGTCCAGCACGCGCGGATCGACGATGCCCCACGCCTCGAGTTGGTTTCTGACCATCCACTCGCGCTGCTCCGCTAAACTCATCTCTTTGGGCGCAGATGTGCGCAACAAGCGATCGAACATAAGCGTATTTTCACCTGCTCTGGCCGGTCTTCGCGCACGCCTGCGGCAGCCTCGGAAGTCTGCCGGAGTGGGTCTGACCGAGCCAGGTCAATAGCGCACGGCAAACCCGGTAAACTCACCTACAAATGGCTCATAGCGCACGTCAACATCGGTGACGTAGGCATTGGGTGGGCCGCGGCGGCACCAGGCCAGCATGCGCTCGACCGCGGCCTGGTCGCCCTCGAACACAGCCTCCACCTGACCGTCAGGTAAGTTGCGTACCCAGCCCCTGACGCCAGACGCGTGGGCCTGACGCTGGGTGGACGAGCGATAAAATACCCCCTGCACGTGACCGCTGATAAGGACGTGGGCTCGGACGCCTGTCATGGTGCTTGCCGCCTTGCCGCCTGTCAACAGGAACCGGATTTGATGTGGACCTGTTGTTGTTGTATCATCTTCTGTACGCTGTGTCAAGAGCGAACTTTATGGCAAATGACGCCGCGCTGGCCTGCGGGCCGCCTGGGACAGCGTCGCGCCGTGCCGATTCAATCCTTTCGGGATGGTTACCCCATGCAAGTCTACCGCGCCTCCGTACATGACCAAGCGCAGGTGCGGCGTCTGTTGGACGACTCCAGGCGCAGCTTTGCCGCGTTCGGCCCGGAGGACCTGCCGCAGTTGCTGGCCGGCGGGGTCTGCATGGTAGCGCTGGATGGCAACACCATCGGGGCGTTTCTGGGCGTGTCGGTCAACCGCGCTCGCTGGGCCTATCTGCGGGGGGTGGCGATCCAGAACGGCCGGCGCACCAGCGAGGGATTACAGGCAGTGCTGGAGCCGGCCATTGACCGGCTGCGACGGGACGGAGTCACGCATCTGGCCGTCTATGGCACGGCGCTGTGGCTGCCGCCGGCGCTGCTGCATGCCGGCTTCCAGCGCCGCGAGTGGATCGTCTCCCTGGAGCGCCACCCGCGCCCGCTGCCCGATCTGCCAGCGCAGCCGGCCCAGGTACGGCCGGTGCAGCCCGACGATCTGGGCCGGCTGGCCGCACTGGACAGCGCCATCTTCGAGCCGCCCTATCAACTGGCCAGTGGAGAGTTGATTGAGTTGATGGTGACCTGCGGGCACTTTGTGGTAGCCGATGGCATTGACGAGATGGGCCAGGCTGCGCTGCTGGGCTATGCCTGCGCCGACGTGCTGGGCGACACGGGGCAGATCATCCGCCTGGCCGTTCATCCCGGCGCGCAGCGCCAGGGCATCGGCCGGGCGCTGCTCAACCAAGGGCTGGCCTACTGCCACGCCAACGGCGCGCGGCGGGTGACCATCAACACCCAGGAGAGCAACCAGGCCTCACTGCGCCTCTACGAGCAGATCGGCTTTCGCCGCATTGGCGGGCGCGTGCCGCTGCTGGTACGAACGCTTGACCAAGGACTGCCCGTCCGTTGACAGATCGTCGTCCTGGCAGTGCGCTTGCCATGCGTCGCTTTGGTGGGTAGTTGCTACGTGTGGTAAAATCCCACGGTCAAAACGCATTGTTCTGACAGGTTATCAGTACTGCCAGTGCTGAGCTTTTTTTTAGCAAGAAATCCTGCCATCTGGCAGCCAGATTCCAACACTCCCTGAGAGGAAAACTAGCATGAGTGAAGTACCCGTTCAACTAATCATCGCGGCGTTCAACACGCCCACTGGCGCCGAGGACGTCCTCGAACAACTGAAGACGGCCAAGAAGGAGAAACTGATCGGCATCCAGGCCGCCCGTGTGCTGGTCAAGGACGAAAAGGGCAAGGTCCATAGCAAGGACGTCGGCCTCACGACAGGCAAAGGCGCGGTAGCCGGCGGCGTCATCGGCGCAGTGGTCGGCGTCTTGACCGGCGGCGTGGGGCTGGCCGTGGGCGCGGCCGGCGCGCTGGTCGGCGGGCTGATCGGCAAGTCCAAGAAAGAAGGACGCTTCGACTCCTACCGCATCGAGCAGATCGCCGATTCACTGACCCCCAACAGCTCGGCCATCATCGCCGTGATCGAGCTCAACTGGGTAGCCGAGCTCGAGGCTGAGTTGGAGCAGGCCGGCGGCGACGTGATGACGGCGACCATCGCCGCGGACATCGCCGCACAGTTGGCTGAGGGCCGCAGCGTCGCCTATTCGGCCACGGCAACCGAGGACAGCCTGACCACCGGCCGCATCGCCGCCGGCGCGGACGAGATCCAGGTCAGCTCCACCACCTTCACCGACGAGGCCGTCGAGCACGTCGAGGCCGTGGCCAACGAGGCAGGGATCACCGCCATGCGCACGATCGAGACGGCCGATGGCATTGCCGGCGAGGCGTTGGCTGTGACCGAGGAAGGCGCTGTGTACGTGGCGGGGGTCGCGACTGATGCAGGCGCCGAGGTGGTTGCCTTCATCGCCGAGCCTGAGGAAGA